>JAQTSI010000182.1 GCA_028711365.1 Methylococcaceae bacterium | reverse complement strand
GACGACAGTATTGTAATGAATAGGTAATATAAGATGGCGAGCGTGGAGCCAAAGGGTTTGTTTTTTGACATGGCGGTTACTCGATTGTGTCGAAAGTCGCTTCCTGTTCAGGATCGATTCTAACTCCCTGGTGACAGCTTGTTGGCGAGTGTGTCCTTGCGGCGCAGATTTTGTAATAACATCGGAGCGAATCGATTCGGATTCTCCGAATAAGGTGTGAAACGTGGTAGCTGAAATAAGTCGGAGTGACGGGTCGCAACCCCCCAACGGGTGGAAACGGCGGCCTCGAACCCGAGCCGTCGAGGAATGTCGACTTGCTTGGCCAAATAATCGGCTTCGGGTTTGCCATTGGGGTATGCGAATAAAGTGATCGGCTTGCCCACTATCCCTTCCAAATAATCTTTACCTTCACGGATTTCACGGATCGCGCTTGCCTCATCAAGCTTGGCGAGAATGGGATGTCGAGCGGTATGGCCGCCGATTTCCATGCCGGCCTCGCTGAGAGCCTTGAGCTGCTCGGTGGTCATCATCAAGTCGTTCGGCAAGGGTTTATCGGTTATCAAACTAACCAGTTCTTCGGCGACATTTTCCCTGTGCCCTAAGGACAGGTACTTTACCCGTTTGAGTATTGCGTCAATGACGGTGCGTTTCTCCTCCAGGGTGCCGATGTCATATTCGCCCAAGCCGAGTTGGGAAAGATCGATATGCTTGTCCTTACTGTGACGGACCGCGTGGATGACCCTATCGTTAAACATGTGTCCGCCGTTCAGATAAGCGGTGGCGATAAAGAACGTCGCCTGTAATCCGTGGTGCTGGAGGATGGGCAGGGCGATGCGGACATTGTCCTCGTAGCCATCGTCGAAGGTAATGCAGGCGGCGCGAGGGGGGAGCGAGGAGGACTTGAGTCGGGCGACGGCTTCCCCTAAGGGCAAAACATTGAATACTTTCTTCAGCGTGTCCAGTTGGGTATCGAAGGAGGTGGCAGTCGCCACGGTGGGGAATAGCTCATCGACTTCGGGTAAAACCCTGTGATAGATCAAAATACTGAGACTTGCGCCAGCACCTCCCGGGGATAAAAAATTTCCTACGGTACGGTATAGGGTATTGATCATTCCTGTTGACTCCATGATGATGATTCGCGATGAGACAATATTTATCAGTTTTGCTTTTCACTGCATTGCCGGATTCAGGCGTTAGTCGATTCTAACGCGGGAGCCTGGTTATTCAAATTAAATCCTCATTAAAAATATATTAAATTGGATTTGAGCTGATCCGATGATTCTGGGTAATGGAAATATATGTCAAGCGGAAAACGGCTGATGTGTTGAAAACGAGGGTATTAATTCTGCGATGGCTAGGGGAGATAAGTCCATTGGCCCAATTTCGCCAGATTTTCCCGGGCAATGATAGTGCCTATTTCGGCTGAGCGTAAGTGGTTCGGTTTTCGCAAACCCGGCAAAAACTCAAAAGGATTGATTTTGTCTCGATGATTGTTTATCATAAAAAATTTCTTCGTGGGGGACGTCTTTCTTTGGGGGCGGCAATTGGAAGATGTATGGTCGGCGCGAAAGCTCGCGCGCGTTCTCGACCAAGATTCTGGCAGGCTTGAGAGAAGGTTTGAAAGCCGATGTCGGCGTTTGTCCGCCTTTCGTTTACATTCCCGAGCTTGGCGAGATCCTGAAGGGTAGCACCATTCTGTCGGGTTCACAGAATGTCGCGGATCAGGACGAAGGCCGTTTACCGGAGAAATTTCGGTGCTCATGCTCAAGGAATACGGTTGCCGTCTGGCCATTGTCGGTCATTCCAAGCGCAGGCTGCTTTATGGCGAATCAAATTGCTCGGTGGCGGCGCGCTTCGCCAAAGTGATCGAACATGGGCTGGTCCCCATCCTCTGTGTCGGCGAAACCCTAGAAGAGCGCGAGATGAAGTGAACTTTCGCGGTGATCGGGGAACCCTCGACGTGGTTTTGGACAAGCTGGAAGTCGGTTCCCCGGTCAATGACGTCATCACTTATTGAGCCGGTTTGGGTCATAGGCAGCGGCCGGACGGCGAGTACGGAGCAGGCGCAGGAGGTTCATGCCTGGATACGGACAAGCATTGCCCAAGTAGACGCCACCGTCGCGGAAAAGCTGCAAATCCTTTATGGCGGCAGCCTCAATCCCGACAATGCCGCCGCCTCATTCGCCATGCCCGATATCGGCGGCGGTCTCGTCGGTGGAGCCTCCTTGAATGTGAGCTCATTCCTTAAAATCTGTCATTCAACCTAGGTGTAATATGTACCAAGTACTTATCGTTATTCATGTCCTGATGGCCTTGTCGATCATCGGGCTGGTTTTGCTGCAACAGGGGCGCGGGGCCGATGCGGGCGCCGGCTTCGGCGGCGGCGGCGCGTCCAACACGGTGTTCGGCGCGCGCGGCGCGGCTTCGTTTCTTTCCCGCACGACCGCGATATTGGCGGCTCTGTTCTTCTCGACGAGCATAGTTCTTGCGTATTTGGGCTCGAAACACGATAATAAGGGAACTGACATTCTGGAGAGCCCCGCGACCGAGCAGGTTCCCAGTGATCTTCCCCAAGGTGTAACCCAGCCCGCTCCCGCTTCGGCCGATCTGCCCGAAGGGATCGGCGCAGGCCAGCCGGTTGAGGGGAAGAAATAGCCCATATAGCCGATGTGGTGAAATTGGTAGACACGCCATCTTGAGGGGGTGGTGACGAAAGTCGTGTCGGTTCAAATCCGACCATCGGCACCAAGAACAAAAAGTGAGCGGATCACGCTTGCGTAAGCCAACAGCGGCCTGTTCGTTCATCGCAGCGGACAGGCCGATTTTATTTCTGCGTTCACATTTTTTCCATGGAATTCGTTCTCCGACAGACCGACCGCCATGCCCGACGGGGTGAGCTGAATTTTCCCCGCGGTTCGGTAGCGACACCCGCCTTCATGCCGGTGGGAACTTACGGCACCGTCAAAGCGATGACCCCGGAAGAATTGCAGGCTATCGGCGCACAGATCATCCTGGGTAACACCTTCCATCTCCTGCTGCGTCCGGGCATGGAGGTGATCAAAGCCCATGGCGATTTGCACGATTTCATGCACTGGGCGGGGCCCATTCTGACCGATTCGGGAGGTTTCCAGGTATTCAGCCTGGGCGCGATGCGCAAGATCACCGAGGAGGGGGTAAAATTCCGCTCGCCAGTAGACGGTAGCCCCATTTTCATGGGACCGGAAGAATCCATGCAGGTTCAGCGCACCCTGGGTTCGGACATCGTCATGATTTTCGACGAATGCACCCCCTATCCTGCTACTCATGCCGAGGCCCAGGCGTCCATGCGGCTTTCCCTGCGTTGGGCCGCGCGTAGCAAAGCGGCTCATGGCGATAATCCGGCCGCCCTGTTCGGCATCGTGCAAGGTGGGGTGTACGACGACCTTCGCCGGGAATCGTCCGAAGGTCTGATGCGCATCGGTTTCGACGGTTACGCGATCGGAGGCTTGTCCGTGGGAGAACCCAAGGAAGACCGGCGCCGGGTATTGGAAACCGTCCTGGCCCGATTGCCGGCGGACAAGCCGCGCTATCTCATGGGTGTCGGCACCCCAGAGGATATCGTCGAGGCGGTCCGTCTCGGCATCGACATGTTCGACTGCGTGATGCCGACCCGCAACGCGCGCAATGGCCATTTATTCACCCGCCAAGGCGCGGTTCGCATCCGTAACAGCCAATATCAGAACGACACCCGCCCCGTGGATGAGGAATGCGGCTGCTATACCTGCCGCAACTACAGCCGCGCCTATTTGCGCCATCTCGACCGCTGTGGCGAGATTCTCGGTGCGCGCCTCAATACCATTCATAACCTTCATTATTATCAGTATCTTATGTCTGAACTAAGAACCGCGATAGAAGCGGGAAAACTCGATGACTCTGTGGAGCGATTTTATCGGCAACGCGATAAAACCAGCCCGATTGTGTAATAATGCACGGCTTTCACTACCCGAGTAGAGACCGAATATGAGCTACTTCATCACTGACGCGCTTGCCGAAGGGGCTGCGCCTGCGGGTCCCCCCGATTTGATCGGGGGGTTGCTCCCCTTCCTGATTTTGGGCGTCTTTTTCTTCCTGTTCGTTCTTCCCCAGTGGAAACGGGGCCGGGAACAGAAAAAGATGATCGAATCTTTGACCAAGGGACTGGAAGTCGTCACCAGCGGCGGCATTCTGGGTAAGATCGCCGATGTCGACGATAATTTCGTGCTGTTGGAAGTGAGCGAGGACATGTACCTCTATGTTCAGAAGCATTCCATCACCTCGATGATGCCCAAGGGCACCTATAAGGCAAGAAAGAAATAGGAAGCCGAGGCTTAACGCTTGCGCCTCGTTGGCGCACCTTAATGAAACGAAGAGACAGGCTGTAAACCATGCGCAACCGCTATCCCGTTTGGAAAAATCTGTTGATCCTGACCGTGTTAGCCTTTGGGATTATCTATTCCTTGCCCAATTTCTTCGGCGAGGATCCTTCGGTGCAATTGTCGCCCAACCGGGGCGCCAAAGTGGACCAGAGCACGGCGATCCAGGTCGAGAAGCTGTTGGCCGATGCCAAATTGAAGGCCAAGAAGGTCGAGCTGAATGACAAACGGGTGCTGGTGCGTTTCGCCGATACGGATTCCCAGATCAAGGCCGAAGAAATTCTGAAGATGGGACTGGGTGATAACTATACCGTCGCCCTCAATCTGGCGCCGGCGACGCCCGGTTGGCTGCGAGCCGTCAACGCCCAGCCCATGTATTTGGGCCTGGATCTGCGCGGCGGCGTGCACTTCATGCTTCAAGTGGACATGGATGCCGCGGTGCTGCAGGCCCAAGAGCGCTATGCCGAGGACATCCGGACCTTGCTGCGGGAGAACAAGATCCGTTATCTGGGCGTGGAGCGCGACAAGTCGACCATCCTGGTCAAGTTCCAGGATGGTCAGACCATGGCCCAGGCCAGGGAGGTGATCAAGAAGGAAATCCGCGGGTTGCAACTGGAATTGGTCGAGGCGGAAAACACCGTCAAGGTCAAGATCGGCGAGGTGGAAATCCGCGAAGTTCGCAAATTAGCCGTCGCCCAGAACATCACCACCCTGCGCAACCGCGTCAACGAATTGGGGGTTGCCGAGCCGGTCATTCAGCAGCAGGGTGAGGATCGCATCGTCGTCCAGTTGCCCGGCGTTCAGGATACCGCCCGTGCCAAGGAGATCCTCGGCGCCACGGCGACCCTGGAGTTCCGTCTGGTGGACAGCGAACATGTCATCGGCCCCGATGACAAAGCTCCTCTAGGTTCCAGGATCTATAGCGACCGCAGTGGGCGGAAGATTTTGCTGCAGCGCAAGATCATCGTGACCGGTGACCAGGTGGTCGACGCTTCTTCCGGACTCGATCAGCAATCCGGATCGCCCGCCGTGTTCATCAGCCTGAACGGCACCGGTGCGAAGAAAATGGCCGACACCACCAAGGAAAATATCGGCAAGGCCATGGCCGTGGTGTACATCGAAAACAAGACCGAAACCCGGGAGCTCAACGGCGAGAAGGTGACGTCCAAGAAGAAGGTGGAAGAAGTCATCAATGTCGCCACCATCCGCGACCGTTTCAGCAAGCGCTTCCAGATCACCGGGCTCGACACCACGGATGAAGCCCGCAATCTGGCGCTGCTGCTGCGTGCCGGCGCCCTGGCCGCTCCGGTGGACATCGTCGAGGAACGCACCGTCGGCCCCAGCCTGGGCAAGGAAAACATCGAGCAGGGCGAACGCTCCTTCCTCATCGGTTTTGCCCTGGTCGCCGTCGTGGTGCTGTTGTATTACAAGGCATTTGGCGTGATCGCCAACCTGACTTTGGTGTTCAACATGGCGCTGATCATGGCGATCCTCTCCATGTTGCAGGCCACATTGACTTTGCCGGGTATCGCCGGTTTCACCCTGACCGTGGGCATGGCGGTGGACGCCAATGTCTTGATCTATGAACGCATCAAGGAGGAACTGCGCAATGGCGTGTCGCCGCAGGCGGCGATTTATGCCGGTTTCGACCGGGCATTCGCGACCATTTTCGACTCTCATATCACCAACCTGCTGGCTGCGATCATGCTGTTCGGCATCGGCTCGGGTCCGGTCAAGGGCTTCGCGGTGACGTTGACCATCGGTATCATCACATCGCTGTTCACGGCGGTGACCTGCACCCGGATGATGGTCAACTGGGTGTATGGTGAAAAACGCGGCGTCAAGCTGTGGATTTGATGCGGAACCTTAAGTCGGAGAACAACACAATGAATCAGCCCGCTCCTCGTTTGTATAAAATCGATTTTCTCGGCAAGCGTCACATCGCGGTCTGGGCGTCGGTCATCCTCAGCATCGCCGCCATCGTTTCCCTGGCTGCGCAGGGTTTGAATTTCGCCATCGACTTCACCGGAGGAACGGTGGTCGAAGTGGAATTCGTCTCGCCCGCCGATGTGGTGCAGATCCGACAGAACCTCGAAACCAACGGGTTCAATAGTCCGATGGTGCAATTATTCGGCACGACCCGCGATGTGTTGATCCGTTTGGCGCCGCAGGAAAACCTCAAAGGGGAAGAGTTGAAAAACCGCGTGATGGGGATCCTGAATCACGATTCAGCTAACCGCGCGGAACTGCACCGCATCGAGTTCGTCGGCCCCCAGGTCGGTGAAGACTTGGTGGAGGACAGCGGCTTGGCATTGCTGTATGCCTCCATCGGCATCCTGATCTATGTCGCCCTGCGTTTCGAATATCGTTTTTCCTTGGGCGCCATCCTGGCCACCCTGCATGACGTGATCATGATCCTGGGGTTTTTCTCGGTGTTGCAACTGGAGTTCGACCTCAGCGTATTGGCCGCGGTGCTGACCATCATGGGTTATTCGTTGAATGACACCATCGTGGTGTTCGACCGCATCCGTGAAAACTTCCGCAAACTGCGACGCGGCGAAGTGGTGGAGGTGATGAACATCTCCATCAATGAGACCCTGAACCGTACCTTGATGACCTCGTTTCTGACCTTTCTCACCGTGCTGGCCATGGCCTTGTTCGGTGGCGAGATCATCCACAACTTTGCCATCGCCCTGCTCATCGGCATCGTGGTAGGCACCTATTCCTCCATCTATGTGGCGAGTGCGCTGGCGCTGAAGCTGGGCGTCAGTCGCGCCGACCTGTTGGTGCCCGAGAAGGAAGGGGCGGCGGATAATCGCCCGTAAGAAATGGTAGGATGTCTCGATCCCGACGAAAAAGGCCGCTATGCGGCCTTTTTCGTCGGTCTCACTGGAGAGCGCCCAGAATGCCACGCCTGGCTGGATCAGGGGTCGGTGTATCCTCCGCGCTTGATTTAAGGGTTTCCCCGATTTTTTTGGAGTCCGCTGATGTCTCTAAAACAGAAACTATATCCGCTTGCCTTGATGATTGTACTCTGTTCCATTTCGGTCCATGCCGACGAGGAAGGGGGGCCCGGTTATCCCGCCAAGATAGCCGGCAAATTCGGTTTGGGATTCATCAATGTCGCGACCGGGCTGGTCGAGATCCCCAAGACCATGGTGGTCGAATCCAGCAATGAGGGGATTACCAGCGGATTGACGCTGGGCTTCGTCAAGGGAGTCGGTCATATGATGGGCAGATCGGTACTCGGCATACTGGATGTGGTGTCGTTTCCCATCCCCACCCGATCGATGGTGACACCTCCCGTGGTTTGGCAGGATTTCGACCAGGAAACCAGCTATAGCAACGGCTGGGAAATGTATTAAGCCGACCGTTGAATGATGAAGACGCAATTTCTGTGGCCGGTTCGGGTGTATTACGAAGACACCGACGCCGGCGGCGTGGTGTATCATGCCAACTACCTGAAATTTTTTGAGCGGGCGCGCACCGAGCGCCTGCGCAATCTGGGTTTTGAGCAAAACGAATTGCGTGGATCGCATGGCGTATTGTTCGTGGTCAGGTCGGTGCGGCTGGAATACCTGAAGTCTGCCCGTTTCAACGATGAGCTGTTGGTGACGGCGGAGGTCCGGGAACTCCGGCGCGCCAGCATGGTCTTCGAACAGGAAATTCGCCGCGATGGGAGGGATGGCGAAAAAATCTGCGAGGCTTCCGTCCGGATCGCCTGTTTGAATGACGATGATCTGCGTCCCGCCGCCATGCCCGATTTTCTATTGCAACGGATCAAAGATGTCCTCTGAACTTTCCATATTCACCCTGATCAGGGAAGCCAGCGCGGTCGTCCAGATCGTGATGTTCATTCTGATGGTGGCCTCTGTCGTATCGTGGACTTACATTTTTTCCAAATTCCGGGAAATCCGCCGCGCCGAGGAAACCTCGGACGAATTCGAGGAGCGGTTCTGGTCGGGCATCGATCTGGCGGATCTTTATCGGCAACTCGTGCACGAGGATTATGAGAGTGAGGGCATGGAAAACATCTTCCTGGCTGGATTCAAGGAATTCGCGCGTTTGAAGCAACAACCCGGCATCACGCCGGACGCGGTGATGGAAGGTGCGCAACGCGGCATGAGGGTGGCATTGTCCCGTGAATTGGACCGGCTCGACGAGCGCTTGCCATTCCTGGCCACGGTGGGTTCCACCAGTCCCTACATCGGCCTGTTCGGCACGGTCTGGGGCATCATGAATTCCTTCCGCTCGCTAGGCTCGGTCAAGCAGGCCACCCTGGCCATGGTCGCCCCCGGTATTTCCGAGGCCCTGGTGGCGACGGCCATGGGCCTGTTCGCGGCGATACCGGCGGTGATGGCCTACAACCGTTATTCCACCGACATCGGCCGCTTGGCCAGTCGCTACGAAGCTTTCACCGACGAATTCCTCAGCTTGTTGCATCGACAGGCCCACGCGAAATGAATCTACCCTCCGGAAGAGGACGCGGCGGCCGCCGAAAGCCCATGGCCGAAATCAACGTCGTACCCTATATCGACGTTTCCCTGGTGCTGCTCATCATCTTCATGATCACCACCCCGCTGCTGCAAACCGGCGTGGAGGTGGAGCTGCCCCAGGCCGAAGCAAAAGCCGACGATCCCGCCCTGGACAGGCCGGTGGTGGTGACCATCAAGGCCAATGGAGATTTGTTCGTCGATCTGGGTGATCAAAAGGACATGGCGGTGGACGAAAAGACTCTGAGGGAAAAGGTGTTGGCGGCCGTCAAGGATCAGCCGAAGCGGTTTGTGAAGTTTCGCGGCGACAAATCGGTCGAATATGGCAAGGTGATTGCCGTGATGGCCTCGCTCAAGCGGGCGGGAGTGTCCCGCGTAGGCCTGAGCACCCAATCGGAAAAATGATGCCATACCGATTGCCGGGGGTGAGGGGGCCGCTTGCGCTCTCGCTGTTGCTCCATCTCGTCCTGTTCCTGTTGTTTGCCTTCCATTTCGATTCCGTGCCAGCCCCCGCCCAGCCACCGCAGCCCGAAGTCATCGAGGCGGTAATGATGGATGAGGCGCAGCTCCAATCCGAACTCAAAAGAATCAAAGCTTCCGCACCGTCGAAGCCGGTCAGTCCGGTGGAAGAACAGACGAACCAGGAAGAGCGCGCCGGCGAAGCCGCGGAGCGGGAGCGAAAAGCCGTCGAACTGCGGGAGGAGAAAGAAGAAGCGCGCCAGCGCGAGTTGAAACAGCGGAAGGAAGCAGAGCGGGAAGCTAGGGAAGAGCAAGCAAACCGAAAACGCATGGAGCAGGAAGCGAAGGAAAAGGCCGAAGCGGCAGAGCGCAAAAAGGCAGAAGAGTTAACCAGGCAGCAGGCCGAGGCGAAGCAGGAAGCGGTTCGCCAAGCCGAGGCGAAGAAGCCATTGGAAGCCGAGAAGCGGCAGGCGGAACTCGTCGCCAAGCAAAAAGTTCAGGCCGAATTGGAAGCCAAGCGCGAAGCCGAGCATCGAGCCGAACAGGCCGAGAAGCAGCGGGTGGCAGCCGAGGCGAAAAAGAGGGAAGAAGCCGAGGCCAGGAGACAGACCGAATTGGAAGCCAGACGGGAAGCCGAAGCCGAGCGCCGAGCCGAACAGGCCGAGAAGCAGCGGGTGGCAGCCGAAGCGAAAAAGAGGGAAGAAGTCGAAGCCAGGAGACAGGCCGAATTGGAAGCCAAGCGGGAAG
>JAQTSI010000181.1 GCA_028711365.1 Methylococcaceae bacterium | reverse complement strand
CGCTTTACTGGCAGCCTGCTCGGGGCAGAAGACGGCCAACCATTCCGCTCAATCCTACACCCCATCTCGAACGCCTCGCGACCCTACCATGAACCTGCCGATCGTTCCCAAAGAACCCGGTCAATGGACCGTCGAGGATGTGCTGCAGGATTACGGCGCTTACGTCGAGCGGAAGCTGAAACCTTATTTCGCCAAGGCCAAGCTGGCCTATCCGCCCCGGGAAATCACCCTGATCGCGTTGAAAACGGAAAAGCGGCTGGAAGTGTGGGCCCGGGGCGATGGCGAATACCGCTTCATCCGCGACTACGACATCCAGGCGGCGAGCGGCGTTTCCGGTCCCAAGTTGAATCAGGGCGACAGACAGGTGCCGGAGGGCATCTACAGGATCGTGGGCCTCAATCCGAACAGCAATTACCATCTGTCGATGAAATTGAATTATCCCAACGAATTCGATCGCTTCCATGCAGAGATGGAAGGCCGATTCGATCCGGGCTCGGACATATTCATCCATGGCAAAGCCGTTTCCATCGGGTGTCTGGCCATGGGCGATGAAGCCATCGAGGAGTTGTTCGTGCTGGCGGCGCAGGTGGGGAAGGAAAACATGAAAGTGGTGATCGCCCCGCATGATCCGCGGCGCTGGCCCCTGGAGGCAGGGGGGGATGATCTGCCGGAATGGACCCCCGAACTTTATGCGATGATTTCCCGCGAGATTCAGAGGCTCTCCAATCCACTCAGCGTTTCCAACAGCGGCTCGTCGTTTCCGTCCAACCCACAGAATAGGCGCCGATGAACCCGCTTTCCTTCCGTTAAGCGGACGCCTCAGCCACATGGATTCCTCCTCGGGCCATCTTCGGCGCCGGTTGGGCCTGATCAGCGCAATCTCCATCACGGTGGGCTCGGGGATAGGCTCGGGCATCTTCCTGAAGCCATTGATCATCGCCCAAAGCCTGCCGACGGAAGCGTGGATTTTCGTTCTTTGGATCGCCCTCGGCCTCGTCTGCCTGTGCGGAGCTTTTGCCTATGCCGAACTGGCTGCTCTACTCCCCGAGGCGGGTGGGCAATATGCGTTCCTGCGCGAGGGATGGGGGAGGGGAGTCGCTTTTCTGTACGGCTGGGTGTTCTTCTGGGTGATCAACAGCGGCACCCTGGCGGCATTGGCGACCGCCTTCGCCGAATATCTGCTGCCTCTGCTCGACATCGATCGGAAGCAAGCCGCGCATTCCCTGTTGCCGGCCGCGATCGCCTCACTCATGATCCTATCGCTGGCCTTGGTCAACCATTTCGGCGTGGCGCTTGGCGCTTTGCTGCAGAATCTGTCGACCTTCGCCAAACTGGGCGCATTGGGCTTGATCGTCGCTGGCGGCCTGCTGACCAGTGGGGGCGAGGAGGCCACCGTCGTGACCTCCACTTTGAGCAAACCGCCAGAATTGACCATTGCCGGACTGCTGACCGCCTTCATCGGCATTTTTTGGGCTTACGAGGGCTGGTATCAGCTTCCCTTCAACGCCTCCGAGCTCAAACGTCCCGGACGCGATCTGCCGCTGGGCCTGATTGTCGGCCTGCTCGTGCTGATCGGCGTCTATGTCGCGGCCAATGCCATCTATCTGAATCGGGTGCCCTTGGCTGAAATGCGCGAACTGCCGCCAGGGGCCAATCAGCAGGTACCCTATCTCGCCGTGTCGCGGATTTTCTCGCCGCGCGCCGCCGATTATCTCTCCCTGCTGGTCGCGCTTTCCATCCTGGGCGCGGCCAACCCGAATCTGCTGTCGTCGACGCGGGCTTTTTACGCCATGGGCCAGGATGGTCTGGCGCCCAAGGCCTTGAATCGGGTGCATCCCAAATACGGCACGCCGACCGTCGCCATCTGGAGCCAGGCGGTTTGGGCCATTTTGCTGGTACTGTATCTGAAAAAATTCAACGACATCACCACCTTCGTGGTGTTCGAGAGTTTCCTGTTTTACGCCTTGACGGCCGCGGCGATATACCGTTTGCGGGTAACGAAACCCGACTGTCCCAGGGTTTATCGTTGCGGCGGTTACCCGGTCACCCCGGCGATATTCATGGTCGCGGCGATCGCTTTCGTCATCGCGCTACTGCTGGATTCCAGCGAACGCAAGCACGCCCTGGTCGGCCTGGTCATCCTCGCCGCCGGTTTCCCCTATTATCTTTGGCGTAAAGCCCGAATGAAGGATGAAAAAAACAGGGATTAGGCCCTTCCAAGGGTGGGCTACAGAGTGACTCTCTCGCCAGTGATGGACTCCGGCAAGGCTATATCCGCCACAGGAGTGGGCAGCGCTATGGGAAGAGAAACGAGCAACAAACACTCAACTTGGCAAGAAGTCGCATGAGGCGCAACGGTATATGTCAATGACTTTGAGACACTGATTGAAAGCCGGATCGATCCACTCGCGCCGCCCGGTTATGGGGAGAGGCCGTTAAGCCAGTCCAACTCCACCTTCAGCCGCCCGATCTGGCTGTAAAGCGCCTCTTGATCCGTTCCCGCGGCTTGCGCCTTGCGGCCCCGCTTGCCCGAAAAGACCTCCACCAGCCCAGCTCGAGCTTCCTTTTCGCTCATGATGCGCTCCTTGTGTGCGGGTGGATAACCGGCCTGCTCTCAAACGATAGGCAAGCCGCAAAGAAAAAAATATAATGGATTTCTTAGAAATCAGCCGATTTGTAAGCGTTTTTCACACTCGGTAATTAGAATTCATGTCCGATCTTGGCTACCAGTGGCTTGCCCGCACGTTCGACATCGAACCGACCCAGCCGTTCACGGCGCGTAGCGAGATCGGGCGCACCCGCTCCAGCACCCAGCAAGGCGGCATCCGCCTAGAGATTTATCCCGAATCTTACCGCCCAGAGTCCACCCTAGCCGAACATCTCACGTTTGCATTCAAGTATGAAGGCATTCATCTTGAGTTTCTGGCTAGGCTGTTCGCGCTAAATGAGGTCAGGCAAAAGCTGGAAAAGTGGATTAGCCTTTGGCCGACTGGTGCATTTGCGCGGCGGGCTTGCTTTTTTTACGAATGGCTGATGCTGAATCGGCTCGATTTTCCGGGGGTGACGCAAGGCAATTATGTCGATGCCTTGGATCCGGGGAAGTATGTCACAGGTCGCCCCGTCAACAACCGGCGTTGGCGGGTGCGCGATAATCTTCCCGGCAGCCGGGATTTCTGCCCCCTAATCCGCCGCGTCGAGGCGGTCAAGGCGGCGGAACAGTACGACGTGGCGGCCAAACTGGCTGCGTTGGAAACGGATTACGGCCTTGATCTTATCCAACGCAGCACCGTCTGGCTGACGATCAAGGAAAGCCGCGCCAGTTTTTTGATCGAGCATGAGCAGACCTTGGAAGACCGCATCCGCCGCTTTGCCGCTGTGATGGAAAGCGAATGCGGCAAGCACAAAAACCCGTTTGCGCCGGAAACCTTGGGTGCGCTACAGCGCGGCATCCTCGGCGACAAGGCTTTGCGCTACGGCATCCGCAAATCTCCTGTGTATGTCGGCCACACCGCGCAGTATCAAGCCGTTGTCGATTATATCGCACCGCACTGGAACGCCATTCCTTCCTTGCTGCAAGGCTTGAATGGTTTCCTTCTGCTGACCCAGGGTGTAGCCCCGATTATTCGGGCGGCAGTCGCCTCGTTTGGCTTTGTGTATGTGCATCCGATGGCCGACGGCAACGGGCGAATTTCCCGCTTTCTGATTAACGACATCCTGCGCCGCGATGGTGTCGTGCCGCCGCCGATTATCCTGCCCATTTCCGCCACGATCACCAAAAGCTCCCGCCAGCAAGCGGCTTACGATCAAGCCCTGGAAGCTTTCTCCCGGCCTTTGCTGCGTTACTATACGGAGCAATATCAGTTTGGGGAAACCACCGTCGCCGAGGACGGCGTGGAATACAACTTTTTTTTCCAAGGTTATGAGGATGCCTTGCCGGTTTGGCGCTACCCGGATTTGACCGCCCAAACCATTTACCTGGCCGGGCTGATTGATGACACCTTGACTACTGAAATGCGGGCGGAAGCCCGCTTTCTGCAAGCCAACGACCAAGCGCGGAGGGCCATCAAAAATTTCTTGGAAGCTCCGGACAACGAACTGGATGGCATCATCCGCAGCGTCAGGGAAAACGGTCAGATTACCTCCAAACTGCGCAAGCGTTACCCCTTGTTTGAAAGCAATCCACAACTCGGCGAGTGGATTGTCCAGGCGGTGGCGGAGGCGTTTGCCGATTGATAATCCGTTAGTCCAGCAACACAAACGCCCGGACATCCGGCAGCCGGTAACGCTCAAAATCATTGCGGTCAACGGTCATAATTTCCACGATGCCGGTTTGATTAGCCAGCCAATACAAGGAAGCATCCGCTAAATCCATTTCACGTTTGTTGGACTCGGTATCGGCACGGTGGCCCCGTCCAGTTCCGCATCCTTGAGCAAATAGCGGTCGATATAATCGTCGAAAATCTCCCTTGTCTCGGTCTTGTCCTTGGACAGGATCGGCGTTCCGGTAAAGCCGATTATGGCCGCATTGGGCAGGGCTTTGCGCATATTGCGGTGCAAGGTCAGGCTATGGCTGCGGTGCGCCTCGTCCATCAACACCAGAATATCGGCGGAATTATTCAACTCGGGGAACTGGTAAAACTGAATGGATTCTTTCAAAGTGACCAGGCGGTCTTCCTTCGTCCGCTGAGTGGTTTGGATGCCATTTTCCGGTGCGGACTTAACCAAAGCCTCTTGCCCCTGCCGTTCGCCCTGAGGTATCGAAGGGTGAACGGCAGGGGCAAAATCCCGTTCGTGCTTCGATACCTCAGCACGAACGGGATTTTGCGCAAGCTCAATTTGGGTAACTTTGATTTCCTCGCGCTTAATCGTCATCTGCACCGACTCGGCCTGTTGCCGGGCTTCTTGATCCTGATATTTTTGGATCATGGCGAATACGATGTCGGGCGAGTTTTCCTGCAAGATGCGCTGGGTTCTCGCCGTCGGCGTCTCCCTGCGTAGCCGGTCTCTGTCGGAAGGGCGCACCGCTTCGCCGGTCAATGCGGCGGTTTCCCGCAATTGCTTTTCCAGGTCGCTGCGGTCGGTGATGACCACGATCTTGAATTTTCCGAGCGTGTCCAAGGTTCGCATCTTGCGCACCAGGAACACCATCGTCAGGCTTTTCCCCGAACCCTGCGTGTGCCAAATAATCCCGCCGCGCTCGTCGCGTTCGGCCCCTTGCGCAAGGCTGCGCCCCTCGGCCAATTGTTTGACGGCTTTATGCACGGCGCGGAATTGCTGGTAACGGGCGATGACCTTGCGGGTTTTGCCTTCCACCGATTGGAACAAGGTGTTGTGCGCACGATGTCGAGGAAATGGGCGGGACGCAACATGCCGGCCACCAGGATTTGCTGGCTGGAAAGGCTCTTGCCCGGCTTGGCTTCGCGGAAGAACAACGGCGTTCCGGCGCGACCCGCTTGTTCCGGGCCGATGCTGCGCTGGGCCTCGGCGGCTTCTGTCAAAGCTAATTGGTAAGCGCTGGGATATAGATTCTGCCCCTCCGTTCGCCCTGAGGTATCGAAGGGCAAAAGGTTTGGTTGCTCGTGCTTCGATACCTCAGCATGAACGGCTAAAGAGCCGATTTCCTCCGCGACTTGGGCCATGGGCATGGGGCTGGTGTCGGCCCATTCCAAATAGGCTTCCGGGGGAGCGCCCACCGTGGCGACACGGGCCTCGAAGAAGTTGCTGGCAATCAGCATTTGATTGGCGTGGAAAAGCCGCTCCACACCTTCGTTGTCTTGATACTGGTCGGGGTATAGCTCCTTGCGCTGGTTGCTATAGCGCAAAAGCTGGTTGATGGCCTCCCCCTGCGGGCTTTCGACGCCAGGGCTTTTGAACTCGGCCAAGGCCAACGGAATACCGTTCACGAACAGCACGACATCGGGGATGATATGGCCGTTGCCGCTGGCCAGGGCCACTTTGAATTGGTTGATGACGAGGAAATCGTTATCTGTAAGCCGGTCGAAGGCTATGAAGCGCAACGTCTGCGGGCGTCCGCCGTCCCAGCCCGGCAAACCCTCCGTGACCGTCCCTTTCAGCAACAATTCGGTGACATGGCGGTTCGCCTCCATCAGCCGCAAACCGCCCGTGTTCTCCAATTGGCGGATGGCCTTTTCGATGCGGATGTCGTCCAGCCAAGGCAGGCCGTCCGCGCCAGGGTTGATCTTGTGGATTGCGGCGGCAAGCCGCTGTTTCAGCATCACCTCGCGGAAGCTCTCGCGCTCGGTCAGTTCCGGCACATCCTTATCGCCTTCCAACCATTCCCAGCCCATAGCTTGAAGTTGTTGGCAGAAGGGACGTTCTACTATTCCCTTCTTGCTCCAAAGATAAAGTCACCATGAAATGGCATAACTGATTGATAAATTGGTAATTTCATTCATCTCATAGTAGCTGTTTTTAGAGCGAGAAGGGAATAGGAGGAATTCCCATTCAATATTGTATTTATTGTTGCAATCCATTTTATTCTCAACAGCTTATAACTAATTTTCAGCAAACTTCAATCGTAAGTATCGCCATGCTTAAGTTAGCTCAATAGGTTCTCGCGCAGTGCTGATGTTAGTACTTTCAAGATATTTATTCGCTCAAATACCGGTTTATACATATCGTCTCTAATTAAACTTTGCTCGTTTTGTTTGGCGAGAGTCAATATTTGATTGATATTTTGATCCAAAAAATTAATCCAGCGCTCATTCGTTTCGCCAGAGCTTCGCGCAAGCCAGTCGAGCGCCTTGAGTGCTCGGTCATACCATATGCTTCTGTCATCCTTGTGACGGATAGCATTCACAGTCATATCAAAAGCATTTATCGTAGATTGCCTATCCGAATAGCCAGAACCCAGTTCCCAAATTTCATTATGAAACTCTCTCGACCACTCTCTTGCTTGCATCTTTCTAGGACCGTCAGAGTCTTTTATAACTTTGAACAAGATGTCATCTGCGTCCGCCAATGTCTCTAAAGCACCTAGAGAATTGCCCCCGGCTTTGTGGTTCTGTGCTAATATCCAATATCCCATAGCTTTGTTTAACTCCCAGTCCAACTTGTCTGACGCATTGTTTTTAATTGCTAAATTACACACCTCAATAATTTCGATAGGATTTTTTGCTTGCAATTCTGCATCGTGCCAATGGTCGAAGAAATCACTTTTTATTTGACCATATTTGAAGGCTAAACGAAAAGTCTTCCGAGCTTCTTCAATGTGAGGTGGAGAAAGACTCATCAGGCACCGCGCCTTTGCAAATAGTAAATCTTTATGATTTGGTGATATCTTCAAAGCCGATTGTATGGTTTCCAGAGCTTCTTCTCCTCGTTTTGCTCGAAAAAGCGCGATTGATTGATTGATCGCCATCCCTATTAACCTTGAGATACCGCGCTCTTTCTTTTGTGCGGCACTATTTCGCAAGCTCTTGATTTTGTTTTCGATCACTTTCGGATCTGTAAGAAGGGATGCTCTGTCTTGGGAAACTAATATGGCAGTATTATTTGAAACAGCGTACCTCGGTTCAGTCTCAATAAAAGTAATGGTCTTCAGCAAAAAAAGTGATGATAGTTCGTTTATGCATTGCTCAAACTTGTTAATTGTATAACCAGTCACTTCACGTAGTTCTGTTGCGGAAGCCGCCGACATTAAAGACAAGGCATACAATACTTTACAGCTTTCGGGGGAAAGTTGTTCAATTTCGCGTTTGAGTGCGGCATGTCTCGCATCATCCCCGTTCTCTCCTCTCCATTGTTTAATTGCATTGTCGATATTTAGACCAAGCCTAATCAAGCGAACCAGCGATTCTGTAAATAACGGCGATCCATCGGTTACAATACGAAGCTTCTCATGCTTGATCTTTGGAATATCTATACCAAATCTCTCGCTGTAAACGGCTATTAAATCACTATACTCGTCAGGCTCTAGCCCCGGCACTGTTATGCACATGGACGAAGAGTAGGAGACATTCATTCGGGTGGTTAACAAAAAGCGACTTTCTCCACCTGATATTTGTATTACAGCTTCCATAACTTTCTTTTGTTCGTCAAACTCCAATGAATCGACATCATCAATTACCACAAAAGAAGGCAACCCATGAAGATATTTTTTAAGCGTTTTTTTAAGGTGTGTTTCAGTTGTGTTTTCTAGATCTTCATCTAGAACTCCTAGCCGTTCTGCAAGTGCAAGCAGTAACGAATGAAGATCAAAGAAATGAATCTCTGGCATATCTCTAAAAATATTTAGATGACCTATAAATCGTTTTCTTTTGCCAGATAGCCAAAATACTTGTTCAAACGTATAAGGGCGCACCTTGCAGATTTCTTCAGAAAATTCATATGCTATTGATGACTTCCCCTTCCCACCATCTCCTGCTAGAAGTTTTGTATATGAGAGAGGATCCCCCAGCCAGAGCCATAATTGCTCTATAATTTTGTCTCTGCCCACGAACTTTGAACAGATTACATTTCTCTCAGGCAAATTGTTAAAAAGAGGCTTATCTCTTTGAAGTCGAAATTTTCCAGTATCATCAAAATCTATTGTGCGATCACTATATAACAATGCGAGATGCTGTTTTCTTTCTGCTGGCTCGCAGTTGTCTTGAATTCGGATATAGGCTTTATCTTTCTCAAACAATAGCTTTTTATCAATAGCAGGTCCATTCTTTGAAAAAAATACAGGGGGTGAGTTCACTGGGCGTTTAGGAATGTGCATAATTCCCAGCCATCCATTCCAGGCTTTTATGTCAATATTAACTTCTTGGTATGTGGCATCAATGCTTTCGCCTGTATAGCTACGAAGCTTATCTCTCAATTGCTTTGTATTAAATGTGCCTTGGGTTATTCCAACGGGCAGAAATAAATCCCCGTTACTTTCTTTGACTCCATAGATTATATAGCCGCCATAGGTATTATAGAAGCTTACGATTTGTAAGATGGTCTTTTCCAAAGTGTTGTTAGGCCCCGATGGCATTTCTTTGAAATCCCACAAATCTCCTTCTTTACCAAGGAGACACCCATCTGGAGCCAACGTCAAAATAATATCAGGGCTTAATAGCCCATCTAAGATGTTCTGATAAATAACTTTTTTGATTTTTGCTAATGCAAAACTAGCGGATGGTTCAATATTTGGCATTTTGTAATCTCCTTTAAAAAGCTCGTAAAATACAACACATCAGCAATTCAATTTATCCACCCCATCTCCCCCAACCACCCCCAAGCCACCCCGATATGTTCACGGATGAAGAGATTTTCCTTCCGCCGGTTCCAGTCGCAAATCTGCGCATAGGCTTCTTTGGGGGTGGTGGCGGGCGCGTTGGCTTTGGGGCCGCCTCGGTGGGCTACCCAATGCACCGTGGACAGCAGTTCCATGCCATATGGCGTTTCAAAGCCTTCCACCAGTTCGGCGACGCGCTCAATGCGGGTCAGGGAATGGTCGGCTTGTTGCAGCCATTCCTCGGCCTGGGTGTGGGCCTCGCCTAGCAGTTCGATCATGTGAACCGGCTTGGGGCTGTCGCCGAAGCCGCGAATATAATGTCCTTCCAAGGTTTGCAGCACCTTGTTGAGATTGGGCGCGTAAGGGCCATAATGCCCGGCTTCATAATTCAAGCGCAACGGTTCCCCGGTGGCTTGCAGGAAATAGGCGAGTTTCTGCACTTCGCCCAAGCTGAGTTCACCGTCCAAAGGCCGGTAATCACTGATGAGCTTGAGGATCAGGGCGAGCGCTTCGGGCGGGTATTCGTTCATGGCGGGATTCGCTTATCAGCGGAATCGGTTCGCGCCCGTGCCGATGGTAAATGTCGAAATCGCTATCCAGCGTCAACACCAGGCTTTGCGGATGCAATTCGGCCATGCGCACCAGGCAGGCATCGGCCAAAGACATTGGGACGCTCCGGTATTGTTGGCTCAGTTGCAAAATTCGCGGTGATTCATCCGCCAGAACGAAATCGACACGCAGGGCTTGCCTCGATAGCAATTCCAAGAGGCTGTCCGCATTCTGGCCTGCGCCGAAGCCGCCAAGCAGACACGCGGCCTCAGTCAATACCGGTTCACAAGTCCAAAACGGCGGCTGAAACCGTTTGAACTGCTCGGTTACCCAGTCATGGTGATGGTCAGATTTGCAGAGGTAAGCTACCAGAGG
>JAQTSI010000180.1 GCA_028711365.1 Methylococcaceae bacterium | reverse complement strand
CTGCCATCGCTCCCGATCTTGGGGGACAAAACGCTGGATGCGGATTCTTCGGTTCATGACACCCTCCTACCCGATTCGCCATCACGACCCTAAGTGTAGTCATTATTGGGGGGATAAGGGAGTAGATGATGTTAGCATGATCAATAAATGCCAGCGTCATGGGAATTTATGGCCATAGGATGTGCCGACGAAGGAGGCGCATCATTCGAGTAACGCGAACGATGTGCTTCATTCCTGCAAAGTTTCTACAGGGCTTTCACATCCAGCCAGTTTTCAACCCGTAAACCCGGTACTTGCAGGAATTCGCGGAGGTTCGCGGAGACTAAAATGAAATCTAGCGCCCGCGCATGGGCTGCTATCAACATATCATGTGCGCCAATGGGTGTGCCATTCTTTTCCAGATGGCAGCGGATGTCCGCGTAGTGGCGGTCAACCGCCGCCTCCAGCGGCAATATCTGAATATTGGCGAGCAAAGCCTCTATCTTGGCAGTCAACACCGACGAGCCTTTTTTAGCCGCACCGTAGCGCATTTCGCAAGCGACAACGATGCTGGTGTGAAGGCTGTCTTCATCAAGTGCGACAATGCGTAGGGCGACCACGCCTGCCGGTTGCTTGATCAGTTCGGACAGGATGTTGGTGTCGAGCAGGTAGCGGGGTGAGTCCATATCACCAATCCACGTTATCGCCCGCCGGCAAGTCTGCGATTTCAGGGAATTCTTCGTCCAGCGGTTCCCAGCTTGCCAGCAGGGCCGATAAATTGCGCTTTTTAATCGGCTCCACAATCAAGCGTTCCCCTTCCTTGCGGATGATGGCTTCATCTCCCGGCAGTTCAAACTCGCTGGGAATGGTCAGGGCTTGATTGCGCCCATTGCGAAATAGGCGGACGGGATGCCCATTTTGTGGGTTATTGATGGGGATTGTGCGCATGATGCTTGCTCCTAGATACTTGCCTATGTTTCAGCATGGCCTACAGGGTTTAATTGCCGTTGCCATGGTCAAAAACCTCGTCAAAGAACGCCACTTTATCCAGCCCGCTTTGCCATGCTCTGTGCCTTTCTGATGAGTTGTTCTTCAGTCATCACAGTTTCGGCGGGAAAAGCAAGTGCCGGGTATTGATGCCTAATGCCCCCAAACCTCATCCAAGCTTTTGGCGTCCAGGACGCGCTCGCCCCATATCAGCAAGGTTTCGGCATCGGTGCGGGCGACCTGTTGGCGGGCGGATTCGGGCAGGGGGCGGAATTTGCGTTCCAACAAGCGCAGCAATAATGCAGCTTCCCCTTCCACGCGGCCTTCGGCCTTGCCGGTCAGACGGACTTCGCTAAACGCCTCTTGGTAAAATCGAGTTTGCTTCAATTCAATATCGCTAAAGCCAAACACTTTTTGAATCTCCTTGCGGGTGAATGTGGGCAGTTTATAGACCCGCTCCGTTTCCAGCAAATCCATCCCGTGATGCCTGGATTGGCGGATACCCGCAGGCCGCTGCGGGTATCCTGAAAATCATCGGATTTTTTCCAGCAGTTTGCGGGCATCAGCCGCTTGGGAGAAGCTTCCCGAGATCGAGAGGGCTTTTTCCGCGCTCGCCTTGGCTTCGGCTTGGCTGCCGCTGGCAAGATGGGCTTCGGCCAGATGGTAAAGCACCGAAGGGTCGTCGCGGCGCGAGGACAAGGCGCGTTTCAAAGACTCCAGGCCATGGGCAGCGTCGCCTTGCTTGACCAGGATCCAGCCCAAGGTATCGGCGATGAAGGGATTTTGCGGTTCCAGTTTGGCGGCTTCCTGGGCCAGCTTCAGGGCTTCCTCGCCTTTCCCCGCATCGAGCAGGATGAGCGCGAGATTGTTCATCGCGGCGGCATTTTGGGCATCCTTGGCGAGGATCTCCCGGTAAAGTTGGCTCGCTTCCGCATTGCTTCCTCGATCCCCATAGAGCGCGGCCAGATAGAAACGCTCCTGCAAATCCTCCGGCCTTGCCTTGCTCAACTCCTCGGCCAGCTTGATCGCGTTGTCCCTGTCGCCGGACTGGTTATAGGCCAGGCTGAGCGCTTTCAGGATCGATGCCTCGCCGGGCGCGCGTTGCAATGCTTGTTGCAGCAGTGGGATGGCGGCTGTGTAATCACGAACATAGCCTTTCAACAACCCCAAGCGGAAATAGCCTAGGGGGCTGTCCGGTTTCAATTCGATGAGTTTTTTCAGGGTCTTTTCGGCGCCGGCGACATCGCCGCTGAGTTGCTGGGCATTGCCCAGGCCCTCCCAGAGACTCGGCTGGTCTCCATGGCGTTTCGTTAAATCCTTATACAGATCGATGGCCTGGGTAAATTTCTTTTGAGCCAGGTAAACATCGGCGATGCGTTTGCCGATGAAGGGGGATGGTGCTTTCGAGGCATCACGGGCTTTGCCGAAAGCGCTCAAAGCGCCTTCCCAATCCTGCTTGGCGTATAAGGTTTCGCCGAGTTGATAGTGGATGGCGGGGATGTCGTTCTTGCGTTTGGCCAGGGCGCTCAACAATGCCGCCGATTCATCCAGTCGCCCCATCTGCCGGTATACGATACCCAGCACCCAATGGGCCTGGCCCGGTTGAGCCTCGTCTTGTTTCGCCCGCTCGAATTGATGCAATGCCTCGTCGGGCCGGCGCAGCCCCAGGTAGGCGCCACCCAGGATAATCCGCGCCATGGAATCTTGGGTTTCGTTGCCAATCACCGGCTCCAGCAATTGCCGTGTTTTTTCAAATTCGCCCCGCCGGTTGTAAAGTCGTCCCAAGTCGCTCTTGTGGCCGATAGCGTCGGGTGGCGTTCCCTTCAAGCCCTTGACGTATTCCTCGATGGCGAGTTCGATGTCTCCCGATTGCTCGTGCAGCAGGCCCAGGCGTTGATGGGCAAAGGCCTCGTCGGGATCGATCTTCAAGGCATTCTCGAATTGCGCTTTGGCCAAACCGAGCTTGTTTTGGATGCGATAGATGTCGCCCAGTTTGGTATAAGCAGTGACTTGCTTGGGGTTGAGTTCGATGGCCTTGTTCAGGGACTTGATCCCGCCATCCAGATTGCCTTTGAGGGCAAGCACGGCCCCCTGCAATTCCTGAGCGGGCGCCGAGTCGGGATGATCGGCCAGGAATTTCCGGAGCATGCCCAGGGCCTGATCGAACTGCCCATGGTTCGTCAGCGTCAAGGCTTCCACCAATGCCGGGTCGCTCTCTTTGGGCGTGGATGAAAACCAGACTTGGGGCAGCACCAAATCGAGGCTTTTCGGCTCGAGCAGCGGCATTTCCAGGTTCATGGGAGGTGGCGCCGATTGCAGAGCCGAGGGAGTGCCGGGATTTTCCACGACGGAGACGGCGGCGGCGGTGGCGCAGAAGAATATCAGGGGAAAGAACGCCCTGCCATGCGGCTTGGGGCATCGGAAGGAAGAGGGCATCGATGTGCTCCGGGTTTCGGAAAGGATCTGAAAAGCATATCACGGGGTCAAGGGCTGATTCCCCACAAACGAAAAACGGCGGGCCTAAGCCCGCCGTTCTCCTGAATGACCTAAAGGCGGATCGAGCTTATGCCGACTTGCCGCGACGCGCCATCCTCAGGGCGGCCAGGCCGATGCCGAACAGCGCCAGGCTCACCGGTTCCGGCACGCGTGTCGTAGGCGTCGTGATCGTATCGGATTCCGTGGCGACGCGGACACCGTCTACCGTGGCGTAAATCGGGAAGCTGTAAACGCCCGGGGTGACGCCGGTGAAGGATGCGGTGAAGGTGAAGGTCCGGTCGACCGAGCGATCGAAAGCGCCGGTGACGGGGCCGCTGACCGCTACGCTGGTGCCGGCGGGGACGCCGGAAATGTCGAGGCCAACGGTCGAGTAGTGAGCGAAGGCAGTGGAGATGCCCGCCGTGATGGAAGCCTCGATCTGCGCCGCGGTGGCCGTCGGGAAGAAGGAACCGCCGGTGGCGGTGGTGATGGCGGTCGCCTGGCCGGCTGATGCATTGGCTATGTCACCCAACTGGCCGGTCTGGGATCCCCCGGAGGCCGCATCGAGACCCGGCCCGGAAGGTTGGCTGATGCCGATGACATGAACATTGTGGGCATTGAGTGCAGCGATGGCGGCGGCCGCATCGATGCCGAACAGTTTGTTATGGGAGGGGGCATCACCGGTCCAAACGATGAAATGCGCCGCGCCGGCACGCCAGCTCGCATTATCGGCAATCGTCTTCAGGCTGAAGATGCCCGATTCGGGCAGATCGCCGCCGCCGAACGCAGAATAACCATTGATCGCGGATTGTACCAGGGCGGAGTTGGCGGTGAGGTTCTGCGTCAACTGGAGGACGCCATTGGTGGGAAGACCGTCGAAGGTGTCCTTATATTGGGCCGTACCGGTCTGCAAGCTGCTGCCGTAGGTGGCGGAGAGATTGCTGACGATGGTGCCGAACTGAGACTTCACGCCGGCGATGGATGGAGTCATGCTGCCTGTGGTGTCCGTCAGGAAAAATACGTCGAGAGCAGTCGGGGTGGCCGGGCCGGCGTTGACGGTGACGGTCTTGGTGATCGTCGAGGTCTGGCCCACATTGAGGGTGGCCGAGTAGGTGGAGGGGCTGATCGAGTCGGCCATCGCAGCGAAAGGCAGGGATAACAGGCCCATGCCGAGTACACCATAGTGCTTCATGTTCACGTGTTTCATCGGTTACTCCAGAAGGATAGAAAAGGTTGTTTTCTCGAAGGACAAAACATGTGTCTGTCCACGGAAACACTACCCAGCACAAATGGTGCCTAAATAAAAATAGCCTTATGTATCAGTTCCTTGTTTATTGATTGTCGCCTGGCGGCGTCATCGCAGGGAGGGATTGTAAAAAATTCTGACACCCCTTCGGGTGGCTGCCGAACCGATCAGTGGGGCTGATTATGCCAGCGGGAGTTCATGACGGGTCTTCCTGGAAACCCGCTTGTGGGCCGTCGAGGCAATGAAAGATTGTTTCGTAACAAGGATTTGGGTGGCGTGTAGCCATTCCTGCCGCGCGGCGTTTTGGGACAAGCCGAGGTTGGCAAAGGCTGGTCCGAACGGCAGGAGTGACGAATCCACTCCTTTCGGCAGCCTGTCGAGGCCTGCTGGGCTTGAAACCGGTGTAAAAAAAATTGACAGTTTCATGACTCTTGGCGCTTGCCAATCGAGTACGCCAATGTCCTTCGGCCCGCCCACCTGGCCGCAATCCGCTCTGAAAGCTTCCTGATGGATGATGGAGTCTTTTAAAATAAACGGGTTATGTTTTTTATACCGCAGCAGTCGGGGCTGAACGAGGCGTAAAAAAAACTGACACTTCCTGCTTCGGATGTTTCTGCGATAGCCGAGGCCGAGGTGTTGATACCCGATCGGGCTCATTGCAACGCAAACGAGTATCCGCCGATCTCGTTTCTCGGTTTGGCCAGCAATAAGTGGATTTCGTAGGGTTTTCCCCTCTCCATGGTTGCCTGGCTCTGTTCGGGGAGATATTCGGCGGGTTGAAACAGGCGGGAGGCGGCGAGACTGCCGTCCAGGGCTGCCAGGCTCAGTTGGATGGCCGGAAAAGCCTGGGGCAGGCTCGCTTGATTGGAGACAACCAGGCTGAATTGATAGCCGGTCATGCCTTCGGGGGAGAGGGCATGTTCGACGATTTGGATTCGCTTGGGGGCGTGAAAGGGGGGGAGATAGCAGCCCAGGGTTTGGCAGGTGGTTTCCAGCCAAGGACGCAGGCGTTCATTCTGAATCAGCCTTGGTCCTTCGAACCGCCACCCTTGCGCGCCGAGCAGGGCGATGAGCAACAGTAGGCCGATTGCCCAGCCGATATGGGATGCCTGCGCGTCGCCCGGCGTTTCATCCCAGGAGACCCAGGTTCCCGGCGCTTCAGTCGCCGATAAACGCGGCGGTTTTTCTTCGGCGACGGGAGGTATGGCTTCGAGCCAACCCAGCAGGGGAGGGCGGATGACCGGCTGAATGTTCGCGGGAAAAAAGGTGGCTGATTCCGCCAGGGAATCGATGGCATTAAAACCGATCTGACAGGCCTGACACAGGGCTTTGCCGCGCCCGAAACGCAATTGCGCCACGCTGATGCGGTAGCGGGTCTTGCAGTTGGGGCATTGGGTATAGAGCTGGACCGGGCCGGACTGAGCGGTAGCCCGGCTGCGCGGATTAAGGCGCGGCGGGCCTTTTTTCTCTCCACTGCGCCTTTTCTTGTCGGCCATGCTCAGTCACTGCGGCGGATGCCGGTGAGGCGGGCCCAATCCTCGATGAATAGCGGGGCTTCCATGAGGAAAAAGGGTTCATAGGCCTTCCGTACCTCGTCGGCCTGTTCCCGCAATAGGCCGGAAAGGGCCAGCAGACCGCCCGGTCGAATATGGCTTGCCAACGCCTGCGCCAGTTCGACGAGCGGATTGGCGAGGATATTGGCGAGCAAGATGTCGACCTGGATGTCGGGCAGCAGTTCGGGATAATAAAGGTGAAGCCGTTCTTCGACGCCGTTCTTGCGCGCATTGTCGGTAGTGGCGGTCAACGCCTGCGGGTCGATGTCGGTGGCGATGGCGCTTTGCGCCCCCAGCAACAGGGCCGCTATGGCCAGGATACCGGAACCGCAGCCGTAATCGATGACGGTCTTGCCTTTTAATTCCAGCCCATCCAGCCATTCCAGGCAGAGTGCCGTGGTGGGATGAGTACCGGTGCCGAAAGCGAGGCCGGGGTCGAGGGAAACACAAACCGCTTCTTCTTGATCCGGTGCCTCGAAACCGGAGGGGACGATCCATAATCGGCGACCGAAGGGCATGGGATGGAAATGTTCCAGCCAGGCGCGCTCCCAGGCTTGATCCTGGATTTCCTCCATTCTCCAGTCGCTGAAGCTGGCTTCGCCGAAACGGACCAAAACGGCGGCCTGAGCCCGCTCGATATCGGCCTCTTCCTCGAACAGGGCGATGACGCGGGTATCGCGCCAGATGGGAATCTCTCCCGGTTTGGGTTCGAACAGGGGTTGGTCGCCCTCGTCCTGGAAGCTGACGGAGAGGGCACCCAGATCGAAAAGCAACTCGGAGACCGGCTCGGCCAAGGATTCGCAGGTCGCTGCCGAAAGCTGACGCCACATCAGTGTTTCAACCCCAGCTTCTTTTCCAGATAGTGGATGTTTTGGCCGCCTTCCTGGAAGGCCTTGTCGTTGATGATGTTCAGCAGCAGCGGGATGTTACATTTGATGCCGCCGATGAACATCTCATTGAGCGCGGTGCGCATGCGGGCGATGGCGCTATCGCGAGTGTCGCCATGGGCGATGAGCTTGCCGATCATCGAGTCGTAATAAGGTGGAACCCGATAGCCGTTGTAGATATGGGTCTCGACGCGGATGCCGGGGCCGCCGGGCATGTGGAATTGCTCGATCAAGCCGGGTGAAGGCATGAAATTGATGGGGTCTTCGGCGTTGATGCGGCATTCGATGGCATGCCCCGTCATCTTCACGTCTTCCTGGCGGATGGACAGCACCTCGCCGGCGGCAATGCGCAATTGCTCCTTGACGATGTCGAAACCGGTGACCATTTCGGTGACCGGGTGCTCGACTTGGACTCGGGTGTTCATCTCGATGAAATAGAATTCGCCGTCCTGGTAGAGGAATTCGAAGGTGCCCGCGCCCAGGTAGCCTATCTCCCGGCAAGCTTCCACGCAGCGCATGCCCATCGTTTGACGCTTTGCCTCGCTGATGCCGGGGGCGGGGGATTCCTCGATCACCTTTTGGTGGCGGCGCTGGGTCGAGCAGTCGCGCTCACCTAAGTGCACGACGTTGCCATGGGTGTCGGCGATCACCTGGAATTCGATATGGCGCGGATCTTCCAGGAATTTCTCCATGTACACCATGTCGTTGCCGAAGGCCGAAGCGGCCTCGCTCTTGGTCAGACTGATGGAACTGGGCAGGGCGGCTTCGCTGTGCACTACCCGCATGCCGCGCCCACCGCCGCCGCCAGCCGCCTTGATGATGATCGGAAAGCCGATGCGGCGGGCGATCCTCAGATTTTCCTCATGATTATCGCCTAGCGGTCCGTCGGAGCCGGGTAGGCAAGGAATGCCGGCCTTCTTCATGGCCTCGATGGCGGACACCTTGTCGCCCATCAGGCGGATGGTTTCAGGCCGGGGTCCTATGAAGATGAATCCGCTTTTGATCGCTTTTTCGGCAAAGTCGGCGTTTTCCGACAGGAAGCCGTAACCCGGATGGATGGCTACGGCGTCGGTGACCTCGGCGGCACTGATGATGGCGGGTACGTTGAGATAGCTCTCCTTGGACGGGGCCGGGCCGATGCAGACGGATTCGTCGGCGAGGCGCACATGCTTGAGGTCGCGGTCGGCCTCCGAATGAACGGCCACGGCCTTGATGCCGAGTTCACGGCAGGCGCGCAGGATGCGCAGGGCGATTTCGCCCCGATTGGCGATAACGATTTTACCGAGCATGGATGAATACCTGGTTGGATGGATGGAGCAAGGGGAGCAACTGCCGCTATTCGATGATGAATAGCGGCTGGTTGTATTCCACCGGCTGGGCATTCTCCACCAGGATCTTGGCGATGACGCCGGATTTGTCGGCTTCGATCTGGTTCAGGATTTTCATGGCCTCGATGATGCACAGGGTATCGCCGACATTGACGCGCGAGCCGAGTTCGACGAATGATTTTGCACCTGGCGAGGGCGAGCGGTAGAAGGTGCCGACCATGGGGGAGCGTAGTATGTGGCCTGCCGGCTCTTCCGCCACGGGGGCTGGATGCGTTGCCGAGGGCGGTTGTGGCGCGGCGGCGGCCGGGGCGACGTAGACCGGTGCGCTATGGATCGGTGCCGACTGGGCGGCAGAATAGCGGCTCAGGCGAACGGATTCCTCGCCTTCGCGGATTTCGATTTCGGCGATATCGGATTCTTCGATCAGTTCGATCAGCTTTTTTATTTTTCGGATATCCATTGATGAGCAACCCTTATTTTTCAAGTTCGTGGATGGCGGCTTGCAAGGCAAGCTCATAGCCTATGGCGCCGAGCCCGCAGATAACGCCTTTGGCAATGTCGGAAAGATAGGAATGCTTGCGGAACGGTTCCCTGGCGTGGACATTGGATAAATGTACTTCGATGAAAGGAATCTGGGTGGCGAGCAGGGCGTCGCGCAGGGCTATGCTGGTGTGGGTGAAAGCACCGGGATTGATCAGGATGAAATCGATCTTTTCCTTAAAGCCCAGATGGATGCGTTCGATCAGGCCGTGTTCGGCGTTGCTTTGCAGGAATGCGATGGAATGCCCCGCTCCCTGGGCGCGCTCGATCAGCAAGTTCTCTATGTCTTGCAGGGTCTGGCGGCCATAGACCTCCGGTTCCCGAGTTCCCAACAGATTCAGGTTCGGGCCATTGAGAACCAGAATATTCGCCATCGTTGCTTGCCCCGTTTTTCCGACTACCGCAAAAGTTTGACAAAAACGCGGTTATTTTGACTAAAAGGGTTGAAATTGTCCACAACAAGCGCGATTGCGATGATTTTTAGTGAATTTCGCCAGGGCGGTCTCAGGGCGGAGTGAAAAACCGCCGCAAAAACTCGTCGAAGTTCAAGTCCTCACTGGTTTCGGCGATGGCCTGCTCGGCCAGGGAATTCTCGGCATCCCGGCGGAACTGTCGGGCTTTTTCGCCTTCCAGCCGGCGCGAGCGGAAGTGCTCTGCGTGCCGATGGGACATCCGCAGGGTGAACTCCTGGAAACTCGCCTTATCTTCGCGCATCTGCGCCAGGATGCGGGCAGAAGGGGTGTCGTTCACATCGGCGATGGCTGCGAACAGGGGTTTGAGGCTGTCTTGATAAAAGGTTTCCGGTACATCGGTATCCAGGATTTGCGCCAACTCGCGCAAATCCTCCGCCAACTCCCGCGCCCAGTCGCGCAAAGGGATGTTCCGTCCGCGCCGACGCAGGTGTAAACCCGGCGTGCGCCCGCAGCAGGCGACACCCAAGGCGTTGCGGCTGGCTTCCTGTTTCTCCTCTCCGATCAGGGGGGGGCTTTCCCGTAATAGACAGCAAAGCAGAAACAGTTCCAAAAAACGCATTTGCGGCAAATCCAGCCCCAATGGATAGGTGCAGGCCAGATCCACCGAGCGTAACTCGATATAGCGGACGCCGCGCTGCTTGAGCGCCTGCGTGGGTTGCTCGGCCGAATCGGTGATCTGCTTGGGACGGATCGGGCTGTAG
>JAQTSI010000448.1 GCA_028711365.1 Methylococcaceae bacterium | reverse complement strand
GCGAGAGTTGAGGGAGGCGGAAGCTTGGGTGCGGTATTGGTTCGATAAATTGGCTGGCAAGCCCGTCCCGGCAACTGCCCACGAGACCAGCTTGGCGATCAAGGCGCGACTGGAGCGGTTTTTGCCGAAGAACGTGCCATCAAGCAAAGGCCCATAGGTTGGGGTTCGTTTCTCACCCCAACCTTCTACGCACTACACGATTCAAACGCTCAAACTCCAACCGGTCCTTTTCCAAACCCGATTACCGATCACGAGGAAATCGCCATGGCCGACCCCCATCCCCCCAAGGCACTACGCGAGGAACTGGACGAAGCCGAAAGGCTCTTCAACGCCGGAAAACGGGCACAGGCCCTGGCCACTCTCGATCGGCTGGCGCAGGAATGCCCCGGTTGGTGGGCCGTCCATTACAACCGAGGCAACGTGCTCAAGGAAATGGAACGCTGGCAGGAAGCGCTGGAGTCCCTGGACCGCGCACTGGAACTGGCCACGACTTCGCCCTGGATGGAGATCCTGCCCCAGGTCATCATTTCGTGGATACACAACAACCGCGGCGCGGCGCTGGCGGGCTGGTTCCGGTTCGATTTGGCCCGACAGGCTTTCGAAGCCGCCTTGGCCGCAGACCCGGCCAATGAGAACGCCCGCGGCAATCTGGATGTCCTGAAGGAAATCGATAAGATATTCCTCGAACAATGGTCTGGCCCGAATGAGGGCGAAGATCGGGTGCATTGAGGGACGTAGCTCGATGCGTCGACGACGGATGCGCTTCGTCCCTCAACGCACGGTCTTGCCTGCAAAGTCAGGCATGGGTCGAGGAAGATGGCGCTTCCAAGGCAATACGGTTGGATCATCCGACCTTCTCGGCATGTATAGATCATCATGAATCTTTCCCTGAAACCTATTTACCTCTTTGCGGATAGTCAGCTCTTGTTTTGGAGCCGGGGAGGTTCTCTCTTCCTCCAGTCTATCAAGGAACTATTCGCCTCTGCTTCGCTAAAAGCTGCCTATATTGGCGCTTCCAATGGAGACGACCCGCAGTTCTATTCGATCTTTGAGGCCGCCATGGAAGGCCTTGCCATTCGGGATTGTCGAATGATTCTTTCATCTTTTCCGCCTGCGGATGAGTCGTTCCTCAATGAAGCCGACATAATCCTCTTGGCCGGAGGGGATGTCGAGAAAGGTTGGAATGTCTTCAATACGGTCGGGTTAAGGGAAGCGATAACCAAGAAATATTATGAAGGCAGCCTCCTGATGGGAGTATCTGCCGGGGCTGTACAGTTGGGTCTGTACGGAGTGGTAGAACTGGAAAGATCCTATAACAAGCTGATCGATACTTTCAAATTGGTGCCTTTCATCATCAGCGCGCACGAAGAAAGGGAGGAATGGAGAAGCCTCAGAGAGACGATTCAACTGCTCGATGGCACAGAAAAGGGTATCGGCATACCTGCGGGAGGAGGATTGGTCTATTACCCTGATCAGAGCATCGAAGCGATTCGATATCCTGTGCATGAACTGTCGATGAGCGAGGGAGTCATCCACTGCAGTTTGGTGACGCCACAGCCGGAGTTGGGCGGACTCATGGATTGACGATCTCCTATCTCCAGATTGGAAACCCAGGCCTCGAAGCTTGGGCACGAACGACGGCGAGGCCGGAATGAGGGTGACGATGGAGGCATTGAATTGAGTGGCAAGGAATCGGCATGAATGATCCCCGCCATTACCAGATCGCCGTCTTGGTTTCGCTGTTGGCCTGCGGCTGGTTCGGGCTGGAATTGCCGCTGAACGGTTGGGTGATGGCGACTTACATCGGCTCGAGTTTGGCGATGCAGTGGGTTTGCACCCGCGCCGTGGGTTTGAGGCAGTTCGAGCCGCGCAGCGCGCTGATTTCTTCCCTTTCCCTGTGCCTGCTGCTGCGCACCGAATCGCTCTGGCTGGCCGCCGCGGGTGGAATCATCGGGGTGGCCGGCAAATTTTTCCTGCGCGTCAACGGCAAGCATGTGTTCAACCCTTCCAACCTGGCGGTGACGGTCCTCAGCCTGGGCGCCGAAGGGGCCTGGTTGTCGCCGGGGCAGTGGGGCAGCGCCGTCTGGTTCGCCGGGCTGGCGGCTTTCCTGGGTATCCTCACCGCAGCCCGTTCGCGGCGGATGGACATCACCTTGGGATTTCTGGGCTTTTATATCGGTGGATTGTATGCGCGGGCGCTGTGGTTGGGCGATCCTTTGTCCATTCCCCTGCACCAGATGCGAAGCGGAACCTTGCTGATCTTCGCTTTTCTGATGATCTCGGACCCCAAGCCCACTCCCGACGCCCGCTTGGGCCGCCTCCTGTTCGCCGCTTCGGTGGCCCTGCTGGGCCTGTATCTGCGCTTCGGATTATACGTGAATAATGGCTTGATTTACGCGCTGGCGGCGCTCAGCCCCTTGAGCCCGCTGATCGATCGTCTATTGCCGGGGAAACCTTTCGATTGGCGGGATCGGCCAAGTTGAAGGGGTGCGATTCAAAGTGATGCTCCTCGAATGCCGCGGGGAGGGTGAGGGGCTTGCGAGATACGCCGTGAATACCTCCCTGTAGGCTCGATGATGGCTTCCCTGCCATCAACGATCTCGCAATCCCCACGCCCTCTCCACGTTGCATCGTTTTT
>JAQTSI010000179.1 GCA_028711365.1 Methylococcaceae bacterium | reverse complement strand
GCGATGGACTCCGCTTCATTGCGGGCCGGAATGAGGACGGTCAGATCGTCGAGATCGCAGCAGATAGATTCCGGCTCCAGGGTTTCGCCGTTGAGCCAAGGCCGCCAGGGTAACAGCAGGATGATCAGCCAGATCGAGGCGGCAAACAGGGAGAGCAGTGACAGTAGGGTTTCCATAGGCGGTCTTGCGGGAAACACTGAACGGGAAGAACGTCAATGCCACCCTCCCGCCACCCGCGGCTAGCGGTGGCGGGAGGGGCCTGCGTAGCGGCTTACTCCAGGGCTTTGATGCGGATCGCGGGGCGAGGCTGGGCAGCGCCTTCCACCGGAAGGCTGACCCATTCCGGGGTGGGCTCGGGCGCCATGGGACCATCGGTGCGCGGGCCGAACATCCCTACCCAAAGGGCCTTCAGCGGATTGCGGATGGAATCCTCGGCGGCGGTGCCCTCGAAACCGCAGTGAGCCATGCAGTTGGCGCACTTGGGATTTTTCGAATTGCCATACTTGTGCCAAGGAGTTTCATCCATCAGGGACTTGAAAGAAGGGGCGTAACCTTCGTCCACCAACAGATAGCAGGGTTTTTGCCAGCCGAACACGTTGCGGGTGGGGGTGCCCCAAGGGGTGCAATTGTAGCTCTGATTGCCGGCCAAAAAATCCAGATACAGACTGGAATGATTCAAGGGCCATTTCCTCCCCATGCCGATCTTGAACACCTTGCGGAACAACTCCTTGCTTTCGCGCATCTTGATGAAAATGTTCTGCAGGGGAGCGTGTTCATAGCTGAAACCGGGGGCGATGGTCACCCCCTCCACGCCCAAGGCCTTGACGTAATCCAAAAACTCAGCGACTTCTTCCGCCGGCTCGTCTTGAAACAGGGTGCAATTGACGGTGACCCGGAAACCTTTCTTGATCGCCATTTCGACCACTTCCACCGCACGGTCGAATACTCCGGCCTGACACACCGAGGCGTCGTGGCGATCACGGTTGCCATCCAGGTGAATCGAGAAGGTCAGGTAGGGGGACGGCTTGTAGTCGTCCATCTTCTTTTTCAGCAACAAGGCGTTGGTGCATAGATAGATATATTTCTTGCGGGCGATGAGGCCATCCACCACTTCAGGTAGTTCCTTGTGCAAAAGCGGTTCGCCGCCGGCGATGGAAACGATGGGAGCACCGCACTCGTCCACGGCGGCGAGACAATCCTCGACGCTGAGACGGCGATTGAGAATCTCATCGGGATAATCGATCTTGCCACAACCGGCACAGGCGAGATTACAGCGGAACAAAGGTTCCAGCATGAGCACAAGGGGATAGCGCTTCGCACCCATCAACTTTTGCTTGAACAGGTAGCTCGCCACGGTGATCTGTTGACGTAATGGAACGCTCATTCTTCTTGTCTCCTATCAAAACTTGATGAAACTTTTAAGGAGTGCAACCAGGCATCGCCCACCCCTTCCTTAAATCGCTCGAAACCCGCCAGCAAAGCGCCTCTGCGCGCTCACCCCATGCGGGCCCGGGCATATGATAAAACAAAATTTCACTCGACAGTTGTATTTTACTCAATTTTTTTAGCTAAAATACAACACGGCTTGACGTCGATGCAAAAAACGTTAGAATTTTCTGACTTTTTTGCAACTGCCTGTTCCCCGGCTCACTCAACTTTACGGAAATACTTTAAGACCAGCATGAACGGAAGCCGTTCAGAGATCACCTCGGCGGAACTCGACGCCCTGGCGGACGACACCCTCCAAGCGCGCTTGCTGGACGGCGTATCCCGGACTTTTGCCCTCACCATTCCCCAACTTCCCTCAGGATTGGCGGGAGCGGTTTCCAATGCTTATCTATTATGCCGCATCGTCGATACCATCGAAGACGAAGTGGCGCTGGATTCGGCGCAAAAGAGCAAATTCTGCCAACAGTTCACCCGCGTGGTCGCCGGAGAGGAATCCGCACAAATCCTGGCCAGCGAGCTTGCTCCCCTGCTCTCCAGCCAAACCATACCGGCGGAGCATGAACTGATTCGCCTGATTCCCCGTGTAATCGCCATCACCCACGGCTTCGATGAGTCGCAACGGGAAGCTTTGGCGCTGTGCGTCACCATCATGGGCAAAGGCATGGCGGAGTTCCAGGACCGCGACCTGCGTTGCGGCCTGGCCGACATGAACGAGATGAGCGATTACTGCTACTACGTCGCCGGAGTGGTGGGTGAAATGCTGACCCGGCTGTTTTGCCATTATTCCCCGGAAATCGCCACCCACCGGGATGGCATGATGAAACTGGCCGTCTCCTTCGGCCAGGGCTTACAGATGACCAACATCCTCAAGGATCTGTGGGACGACCATTCCCGGCAGGTCTGCTGGCTGCCGCGCGACATCTTCGATTCGCTCGGCTTCGATCTGAGTGAATTGAAACCAGGTCATGACGACCCGAGATTCGCCGAAGGCTTCAAGCGCCTGATCGGCATCGCCCATGCCCATCTTCGCAACGCGCTGGAATACACCCTGCAGATCCCTGCCCATGAAACCGGCATCCGGGAATTCTGCTTGTGGGCGCTGGGCATGGCCATGCTGACCCTGCGCAAGATCAACGAAAACCTCTATTTCAGCGATTCCAGTCAGGTCAAGATCAGCCGGCGCAGCGTGAAGACCGTCATCACCATCAGCCGCCTGACTCTGCGCAGCAATTTGTTGTTGAAATCCGCGTTTTATCTGGCAGGCCGGGGATTACCCGGCCCCGACCGCCAGGTTCTAGCCCTCGCGTTACCCGCGACTTCGAAGCAGACATAAGGGGAATCATCCTATGCTTCATGAAAATATCGCTCTTTCCGGCCTTGACTACGCCATGCTCGATGCTTACCGTCAATCGCCGCTCGATGGGGCCATCGACCGCGCCAGGGAACATCTGCTGAATTTGCAACATCGGGAAGGCTATTGGGTATTCGAACTCGAAGCCGACTGCACCATCCCCGCCGAATACATCCTGATGATGCATTTCATGGATGAAATCGACACGGAACTGCAAGCCAAGATCGCCAATTTCCTGCGCGCCCATCAGAGTCAGGACGGCAGCTACCCGCTGTTTCGGGGCGGCGCGGGCGATATTTCCTGCACCATCAAGGCTTATTACGCCCTCAAGCTGGCGGGCGACGACATCGGCTCACCGCACCTGGCAAAAGCACGCGCCTGGATCCTCGCCCAGGGCGGAGCGGCCAAGGCCAACGTCTTCACCCGCATCATGCTGGCCATGTTCGAACAGATTCCCTGGCGTGGCGTTCCTTTCATCCCGGTGGAAATCATGCTGCTGCCCAAGTGGTTTCCATTCCACCTGGACAAGGTTTCCTACTGGTCGCGCACGGTGATGGTGCCGCTGCTGATCCTGTGCAGTTACAAGGTCACGGCGCGCAACCCGAAGAAGATCCAGGTGCGCGAACTATTCATCACCCCGCCGGAGCTGGAAAAGAACTACTTTTCCCATGTCAAAACCCCCATCGGCAGGGCGGTCTTGAGCGTGGAACGTTTCGGCCGCCTGCTGGAACCTCTGATCCCCGGCTTCGTGCGCAAGAAAGCGACAGAAAAAGCCCGCGACTGGTTCCTGGCAAGGCTGAACGGCTACGATGGCCTGGGCGCGATTTTTCCGGCCATGGTCAACGCTTACGAAGCCATGGATTTTTTGGGTTTTCCCAAGGATGACGAACGCCGCCGCATCGCCCTGGCATCCATCCAGCGCCTTTTGGTCATCCGAGGCGAGCAGGCTTACTGCCAGCCCTGCGTATCCCCGGTCTGGGACACCGGTCTCGCCGCGCTGGCCCTGCAGGAAGTCGACAAGCATGAGCAGAATCCGCAAACCCGCGAGCAGATCAAGCATGCCTTGCGCTGGCTGGCGAGCAAGCAGTTGAAGGACGAGCCGGGCGACTGGCAGGTCAAGCGTCCCGAATTGGCCGGAGGCGGCTGGGCCTTCCAGTTCGGCAATAGCTGGTATCCGGACGTGGACGACTCGGCGGTGGTGGCCCACGCCCTGGTGCAAGCCGACGACAAGGAATTCGAGGAAAACATCGAACGGGCCGGCGTGTGGATCGCCGGCATGCAGTCCAGCAACGGTGGTTACGGCGCTTTCGACGTGGACAACACCCACTACTACCTGAACCACATTCCCTTCGCCGACCATGGCGCCCTGCTGGACCCTCCCACCGCCGATGTCAGCGGCCGTTGCGCCATGTTCCTGGGCAAGCTGGTGGAAAAGCAAGCGCAATACCGCCCGGTGTTGGACCGCTGCATCGCCTACTTGAAGAGTGAACAGGAAGAGGATGGCTCCTGGTTCGGTCGCTGGGGCACCAACTACATCTATGGCGTCTGGTCCGTGCTGCTGGCCTTCGAAACCGCCGGGCTTGCCAAGGATGACCCCAGCATACGCAAGGCGGTAGCCTGGCTCGAATCCAAGCAGCGCGCCGACGGCGGCTGGGGCGAGGGCAACGAATCCTACCACGACGCCCGCCAGCGCGGCGAGTTCCACACCAGCACGGCTTTTCAGACCGGCCTGGCTTTGTGCGCCCTGATGGCGGCGGGCGAGGCGGATTCTTCCGCGGTCCAGGCCGGGGTGAACTATCTGCTGAACCATCAACAAGCCGATGGTTTCTGGAAGGACGACTGCTTCACCGCGCCCGGTTTTCCCAAGGTTTTCTACCTGAAATACCATGGTTATGACAAGTTTTTCCCGCTATGGGCCTTGGCCCGCTTCCGCAACGAGCGTTTCGCAATCGCGTGACCAGGATAGGCATCGTCGTTGCGATGGCGGCCGAGTGCCGCAGCCTCACAGCCCGGCGTATCGCCGAGGGCGATTGCCTGTCGCTGCAAGATGGCTGCCTGCTGACCCTTTCCGGCGCCGGTCCTAAAGCCGCCGAACGCGCCGTCGCCCGATTGGTGGATTCAGGTGCCTCCGCCTTGATCAGTTGGGGTTGCGCCGCGGCGCTGGATCCGACTCTCAGGCCCGGCGACCTGCTGCTGCCGGGCAGAATCCTAGGCGAGGACGGTTCCGCCATGGCGACCGAGACCGGCTGGCGTGACCGCCTCGCCGCCCGACTCGAAGACCGGGTGAACCTTTACCACGGCGATCTGGCCGAAAGCTCGGGCATCGTCGCCACCGCCTCCGCCAAGCAATCGATCTTCGAGGCGACCGGCGCGTGGGGATTGGACATGGAAAGCGCCGCCGCGGCCCGCGCCACCCGAAGACACCGGCTGCCTTTCCTGGCGATCCGCAGCATCGTCGACCCGGCCGGCGTGTCCATTCCTCCCTCCGTGCAATCCGCCTTCGACGAAAACGGCGTGCTCCAGGTTCCGAAAATGCTGGGTCAGGCGCTACTGCGCCCCGGCGACTTCCTCGGCATCATCCAACTGGGCCGGCATTTCTCCGCTTCCCTGAAAACCCTGAGCAAGACCGCCGCCACCGCCCGCGAATACGGTTTCGCCGTTGCCGAAAACGGCGCGGCCTAAGTTCCATCCCCGACCCCGACAACATGAGCAAAACGACCGAGAACCTAGTCATCAAGACCATCCATTGGTGGGAAGAGAACATTCTTAATCGCCCTTGGTGGTTGCTCATGCTTTCCGTCATCGTCACCGGTTTCATCGGCCAATACGCCTATCAAAATCTCACCGTGAACACCAACACGGCGGACATGATCTCCATCGAACTGCCTTTCCAGAAGAATCGGATCAAGCTGGAAACCACCTTTCCCCAGGACGTCAGCACGGTATTGTTGATGGTGGAGGGACCGACCCCGGAGCAGACTTCCGAAGCGCTCAAACGCATCAGCGCCAAACTGGTGGAAAAGAAGGATTTCGTCAAATCCGTCTATCTGCCGGACGAGAGCGATTTCTTCGAACGCAATGGCATGCTTTATCTCAGTTTGAAGGAATTGCAGGACATCTCCACCCAGCTCGCCAACGCCCAGCCCTTCATCGGCAAACTTTCGGTCGACAACAGCCTGCACGGCTTGTTCGACATCCTCGGCAAAGCCGTGAAAGCCCAAGGCGAGGAGGACTTCGAGCTGGATCTGAACGCCGTGTTCCGGAAAATCCGCGAAGCCTTGCAGGCCGTGCAGGAAGGCCGTCCCTACCAGTTGTCCTGGCAGCAACTGATGATGGACCAGCATCAGACCGGACTGGGCGTCACCAAACGCTTCATCGTCATCACTCCGATCTTGAACTTCAGCGAACTGCTGCCAGCGGAAAAAAGCATCGCCGCCATCAACGCAATCATCGCCGAATCCCTCACCGGCGAGCTGACCGACACCCATGTGCGCATGACCGGGGAGGTGGTGCTGGAACATGAGGAAATGCAGACCGTAGGCCAGGGCACGGCGGTGGCAGGCATTGCCTCCATGATCCTGGTTTGCGTCACCCTGTGGATCGCTTACCGTTCCTTCAAGCTGATGTTTTCCACCTTCTTCACCCTGACCATGGGTCTGGTGCTATCATTGGGTTTCGCCACGGTCGCCGTCGGCCATCTGAACCTGATTTCCATCGCTTTCGCGGTATTGTTCATCGGCATGGGTGACGCTTATTCCTCGCATTTCTGCCTGCGCTATCGCGAACTGATCCTGCGCGGCGAATCCCAACGCGACGCCTTGCGCGACACACTCACCTCCACCGGCGCCTCCCTGATTCTGTGCACCCTCACCGCGGCCTTGGGCCTTTACGCTTTCATCCCCACCAACTATGTCGGGGTATCGGAACTGGGCATCATCGCCGGCACCAGCATGTTCATCGCCCTGCTCACCACCTTCACGGTGCTGCCGGCTTTGATGAAGATCATGCCGATCAAGCCTTCCAGGAAGCTGGCCGACACCTGCCAACAATCGTTCATCCTCTCCAACTGGCCATTGCGCTATGCTCGTACGATCCGCTGGATCACCCTGGCTTTGACCCTGGTCTCGGCGGGTTTGTTGACCCGGGTGACGGTGGACTTCAACCCCATCAACCTGCGCGATCAGAACACCGAGTCGGTCAAGACCTTCAAGTATCTGCTTAAATCCAAGGACACCTCGCCCATGACCCTGGCTTCCCTGGCCTACAGCGAGCAGGAAGTCATAGAGAAAAAAGCGGCTTTCGAGAAGCTACCGACCGTGGACAAGGTCGTGAGCCTTTTGGATTTCATCCCCAAGGATCAGGAAGCCAAGCTCGCCCTGCTCGAGGAATTGGGGCTGATATTGGGGCCGCAACTCGACCGATTCCCGCCACCGGCCCAAGGCGGCGCCACAGTCGAAGCCCTGGAGGAATTACAGGCCAAGCTCCAGGAACAAATCGCCAAAGCCGGCGGCAACGTCGACATGATCGAGTTGAACGAAGCATTGGACAACTTCCTGGAATACCTGGATTCCCTGTCCGAAGAAGCCAGGCAAGCGATCCTGGACAAACTCCAGAGCGTCATCCTCAGCGGCTTGCCCGCCACCATGGACAAAGTCCGCCACGGCCTGGAGGCCGAGGCGATCACCCGTGACAATCTGCCTCGGGATCTGGTCGAGCGCTGGCTGAGCAAGGACGGCATCTACCGCATCCAGGTTTTCCCGCGAAAAAACCTGAATGACCTGGAAAATCTGCGCGAATTCATCCAGGATGCGCAGCAAGTGGACAAAAGCGTCACCGATCTGCCGGTCACCTATCTCGAATCCATGAACGAGGTGATCCGCGCTTTCCAGCAAGCCTTCGGCATCGCGCTGATAGCTACTACCCTGCTGCTGCTGGCGATCCTGCGTAACGTCAAGGACACCCTGCTGGTGCTGCTGCCCCTGCTGTTGGCATCCCTGTTCACGGCCGCGGCGACGGTGATCTTCAACGTGCCGTTCAATTTCGCCAACATCATCGCCCTGCCGCTGCTGTTCGGCCTGGGCGTGGACAGCGGCATCCACATGGTCCACCGCCTGCATTACCTGAACTCCGACGAAGAAAGCCTGCTCGGCACCAGCGAGGCGCAAGGCGTATTCTACGGCGCATTGACGACCATTTTCAGTTTCAGCAGCCTGGCGTTCACTGCTCACCGGGGCATGGCTTCCATGGGAATCCTGCTGTCGGTAGGGCTGTTGATGACCCTGATCTGCGCCCTGGTCGTGCTGCCTGCATTCAGCGCCCTGCGGTTTCGGCATCTGCGCTGAATCCTTATTCGAGAACCATCATTGACCGAGGTCATCATGTCGAAAACTATCGCCGAAATGCTCAAGGAACGGGCGGGAGAAAACTTTCAACTCCACGAAAAACACCTGAACACCCAAATGGTGAAGGTGCTGAAAACCATCGGCTACGACCGCGTTTATGTCAAAGCGAGCGGGCCCTATCTTTACGACGATCGTGGCGAGAAATATCTGGATCTGTTATCCGGTTTCGGCGTGTTCGCCTTAGGCCGCAATCACCCGGCCATCATCCGCGCCTTGCAAGACGTGCTGGAAGCACAACTGCCCGACATGGTGCAGATGGACGTCTCCCTGCTGTCGGGATTATTGGCGGAGAAGATCCTCGCTACCTGCCCCGACAATCTCAACAAGGTGTTCTTCTGCAACTCCGGCGCCGAGGCAGTGGAAGCGGCCATCAAGTTCGCCCGCTACACCACCCGGCGCGAACAGATCGTCTATTGCGACCACGCTTTTCACGGCCTGACCTTGGGCGCGCTGTCCCTCAACGGCGAAAACGTCTTTCGCGAAGGCTTCGGCCCGCTGCTGCCGGGCTGCAACTCCGTCCCCTTCGACGACCTCAAGGCGCTGGAACAGGCATTGAGCGGCAAAGAGGTGGCCGCTTTCATCGTCGAGCCCATCCAGGGCAAGGGCGTGAACCTGCCTGCCGACGACTACTTGCGCGAAGCGCAACGCCTGTGCAAACAACACGGAACCCTGTTCGTGGCCGACGAGATCCAGACCGGCATAGGCCGCACGGGTAGATTCTGGGCCATAGAGCATTATGGCGTACAACCGGACATGATCCTGATGGCGAAAGCCCTGTCCGGCGGCTTCATCCCCGTGGGCGGGGTGGCCATGACCAGCCAGGTCATGGAGGCGGTGTTCAACCGCATGGACCGCGCCGTGGTGCACGGATCGACGTTTTCGAAGAACAACATGGCCATGGCGGCAGGCATCGCCGCCCTGCAGACCATCGAGCAAGAGCGACTGGTGGAAAATGCGGCCCGGATCGGCGGCGAGATCCTCGCCGGATTGGAAGCGATGATTCCCCGGTATGACTTCCTCAAGCAAGTGCGCGGCAAGGGCCTGATGATCGCCGTGGAATTCGGCTCGCCCGACGGACTGTTGCGCAAAGCCGCCTTCGCCGGCCTGGAGGCCGCCAACAAGGGATTGTTCAGTCAAACCATCACCATTCCGCTGTTCAAGAACCACCGCATCTTGAGCCAGGTAGCCGGGCACGGCATGAACGTGGTGAAATTCCTGCCGCCTTTGGTGGTGAACGAACAAGACCGCGACTGGATACTCTCCGCCATGGACCAGGTCATCGGCGACACCCAGGAAGTCGGCGGGGCGATCAAGGATCTGGGCAAGAACTTGATCAGCCATGCCTTGAAGGCCAAGGCCGGGTGATCTAGCATTCCAAGGTTTCGTGCGAGCTACGTTGTCATATGCTGCACCACTGCCAATGAGTTCAGCAATTTGTACCGGCGTGTCGAAACCTGGAAGGCTGAACTCTCAATGGGTTAGATTCCAGCTATTTCCTCTTTGATACCTCAGGGCGAATAGTCAGAACCATAACTAAGGCTCCACATGGCAAAGCAGCCTTGGTTGCTCTATGGCTCGAAGAGTGAAAACAAAGGGCGTGAGGAAAGCGATCATGAGTTTTTGGGTATATATCCTGCGCTTCAAATCAAGGGTTGGAGCCGCAAGAAGAAGGAAGCCATGATGCGCGGGGATTGGAAAGAAGTTCAACGGTTGGGATGGGGAGTCAAAAATCCCATGCCCGAGCATTTGAAATAGTCAAGATTCCATCCTTTCAATTAAACCGTCCATGCTTCGATACCTCAGCACGAACGGTTTGACTGAAAGCTGTTTTTCATCCCATATAGGGCGTAATTGTTGCCAACTTAGGAGTTTTTCCGTTCGCCCTGAGGTATCGAAGGGCGAATGGAAAAACCCTTAACCCCAATATAGTTAACAAGTTTGTACTTCAAATATCCTGGGCTCTTTGGGAACTTGCATGGCAAATAAAAAGACTAAGTAAAACAGATGTTTGCTAAGGCTGATAGGGCGGTTTGGAAGCGAGGTGTGCCATGACCGAGTATGTCATGATTCCCCTTGATATTGAA
>JAQTSI010000178.1 GCA_028711365.1 Methylococcaceae bacterium | reverse complement strand
CTGGCCGGGGAAGATCCATTGCTTCGGACGGCAGCACCGTTGCTAGCCGAGGAAGCTCCGTTGCTTCCATCGGCGGCACCTTTCCTTCCAAAGGAAGCTCCATTGCTTAGGCAGGCAGCAACGGAGCTAGGCGGGGCAGCAGCTTCACACTTGGCCGGTTTGCCGCGGGCGAAGTGGGCGGCGGGGTCATTGATCGCATCTTCCAGCTTGCCGGTCTGTACGCTATGGGTCTTGAGGAGTGGATAGACGCCGCAGCCGTGGCCTTGGCTTTCGCGAGCGGCGAAGCGTGAGTCTTCCAACAGACCCATGACGCGATGCGCAGAAAGCAGGAGTCCAAATGTTCGGGTCAGGATTGCAATTCCGGTCCGCACAGCCTAAAAATTCCCCTATGAGCCTTTGATAAAGCTTCTGCAAGGGTCTTGAAGCTTTCCCCAATCCGCTTGAACGAATCATTTGCTCGATCCATGATGTGATGAACGCAAATAGATCATCCCGCTATTGACATCATTGCAGTTGGCTTGTATTTGTCTGTTTGACCGGGCAGATCGAGTTATGCTTTTATATTTCTCGCGCTCAATGAGTGCGTTTTTCGGCTATGCTATGCGGGTTACCAATGTGTTTTAACCCTATCCTGTGTCCTGCGGCAGGAGAGATAAGCCTTATGAGGTCAATATGAATACTGACAATTCTGATCGGCAAAACCCCCGTTCCCTGGAGATCATATTCAAGGATCATCTCGCCAATACGATGGAGTGCGGTCAGGTTCTGAGCCAGCTTTTTTCCAATCTCGAGGAGCCTGATCTTTATATTGCGAAGGTAAAATATCTGGAAGAAAAGGGGGATAAACTGACGGCGGAGGCATACTACGCTTTGGAATTATTGGCTTATTCTGAATTCATTCATCTCATCGAACAGCTCGTCAAGCACTTGGATGATATCGTGGATGGGATCAATAATACCGCGCGACTGATCGATATTTGTCATCCATGGCAGATCGAGAATGCGGCGCAAGAGATTCTCTCGACCCTGCTATCGATGATTGCAAGACTCCAGATGGAGATGGAACAATATCCCGAGAATGAATTGGCCAGCGTAAAGGCGTGCCGCGAGATGCTCAAGAAGAGCGAGGAGAATGCAGACGTCATCTACCATGAATGGCGGAAAACACAGCGTCGAATTCTCGTGCTTCCCCTGGTCGATGAAACCAACTGGACCGAGATTTTGGGTATCCTCGAGCAAACCACGGATGCGGCTTATCATGCCGTATTATCGCTCGAACGTATAGTCCGATATCGCCTCAGACAATAACCTGATGTATTCTCACAAGCCGGCAGTTTATTGCTCGCGCCTAGGATAGATCCTCATGGAAACGACTTTAGGGGGCATTTTGGGATACCAGGATCTTATCCACCCGGTTTTTGTCCATGTCCACCACTTCGATGCGCAGGTCTTTCCAGTGGAAATGGTCGGCGGCGGTGGGAACCTTGCCGATATGCACCATGACGAAACCTCCCACGGTATGGTAGTTCCCCTTGCCTTCGTCGGGCAACTCGTCCAAGTGAAATAGGTTCTTGAATTGATCCACCGGCATCTTGCCGTCGATCAGCCAGGAACCATCCTCGCGTTGGGCCAGGAGGGGCTCTTCCTCCAAATCCGCCGAAGCGATGTCGCCGACGATGGCTTCCATGACATCGTTCAAGGTCAGCAAACCCAACAACTCGCCATATTCATCGATGACCAGGGCGAAGTGCATGCGGGTTTTCTTGAATTCCTCCAACAGATGCATCAAGGTGATATTGGGCAGGACGTAGAGCGGCGGTTTCACCAAGGCGGGCAGGTCTATGAGTTCGCTGCGCAATTGGCTGTTCAGCATATCTTTGGCCTGAACGATGCCGAGGATTTGATCGAATCCGCCTTGGCAGAGCGGAAATCTGGAATAGGGGCTTTTTATCAGCTTACTGCGATTCTGTTCGAAGGGTTCATCGATGTCCAGAAAGAAGATATCCATGCGCGGGGTCATGACCGACGCGACGGTTTTGTCATCCAGCCGGAAGATATTGGATACCAGTTCGTGTTCGGCGTGATCGATCACCCCTTCCTCAGTGCCCTGTTCCAGCAGCACATGGATTTCTTCCTCGGTGATGGAAGGTTCCTTGGACTTTCGATTGCCGAACAACTTCAATGCGAGTTCGGTCGAGAAGCTCAGCAGTTTGACCAGGGGAAAGGTGATGATGGACAAGGCGCGCATCGGTCTGGCCAATGCCGAGGCCAACGGCTCAGGGTTGCGCATCGCCAGGCGTTTGGGCACCAATTCTCCTACGATCAGGGAAAAATAGGTGATGATCAACACCATGCAGGCCAGGGATAAAGGTTTGCTGAATTCCGCCAATTCGGGTATGTCGTCGAGATAATTCTTCATCCGGTCGGCGATGGCGGATTCGCCGAGGGCGCCGTTCATGACGCCGATGAGGGTGATGCCGACCTGGACCGTCGAAAGGAAATGCGATGGCTCGTTGGCGAGTTTCAAGGCCGCTTTGGCTCCCGATCGACCTTCTTCGGCCCAATGCTGAAGCCGGGTTTTGCGGGAGGAAATCAGGGCGATTTCAGACATGGCGAAGATGCCATTCATGATGATCAGTAAAGCAATCAGCAATATATCCATGCAGTCAGTAGAGAATGAAAAGCTTGCGAGTATTATACGACGTAATACTCAACCCTTGATGCACACCATGGGTTTAAGCCTTGCCACCAGGCGCGCAAGGCCGGCCCGATCCGCCGCCCTGACCACGGCGTCGACATTCTTATAGGCGCCTGGAGCTTCCTCGGCAACCCCACGCTGCGAGGGGCTGCGAACGATGATGCCCCGGCCGGCCAGTTCATCGATCACTTGCCGTCCACGCCAGGTCTTGGTCGCCTGATGCCGACTCATGCTGCGTCCCGCGCCATGGCAGGCGGAGGCAAAAGCGCGCTGTTCATTGCCGGGATTGCCCGCCAGAATATAGGACGAGGTTCCCATCGATCCGCCTATCAATACCGGCTGTCCGGTGTTTTGAAAGACCGCAGGCAGTTCGGGATGATCGGATCCGAAAGCCCGCGTCGCCCCCTTGCGATGCACATAGACCCGCTGGGGTTTGCCGTCGATCCTATGCTCTTCCAGTTTGCAGGTGTTATGGGAAACGTCATAGAGCGGTTCCAGGTGAGCCTTGGGCAAAATATTGGCAAAAACCTGGCGGGTCAGGTGAGTGAGAATCTGGCGGTTCGCCAGGGCACAATTGATGGCGGCGCGCATCGCGCCCAGATAACTCTGACCGACAGGGGATGCGAGGGGGGCGCAGGCGAGTTCGCGGTCCGGCAGGGCAATGCCGTGCTGGGCGGCAGCGATCTGCATATGGCGCAAAAAGTCGGTGCCGATCTGATGGCCCAAGCCCCTGGAACCGCAATGAATGCTGACCACCACATCGCCTGTCGCAAGATTGAAAACCGCCGCGGTTTCGGCATCGAAGATCTCGGCCACTTCCTGAACCTCCAGGTAGTGATTGCCGCTGCCTAGGGTTCCCATCTCTTCCCGTTGACGCTCCTTGGCGTGATCGGAAACCTCGCCCGGCATGGCTTGCGCCATCCGGCCCTGTTCCTCGATCCGGGTCAGATCCTGCGCCGTCCCATAACCCCTGCCCACCGCCCATGCCGCACCTCCAAGCAACATCTCGTCCATGGCTTTTTTATCCAGACGGATAGATCCTCGGCTGCCCACGCCCGCCGGAATGAAAGAGTACAAGGCTTCGGCGAGTGTATTCTTGATCGGTTCCACTTCCTCGCGCTTCAGCCCCGTCAGCAGGGTGCGCACCCCACAGGAAATGTCGAATCCTACTCCTCCGGCGGAGATCACGCCGCCCCGCTCGGGGTCGAACGCGGCGACTCCGCCGATGGGGAAACCATAGCCCCAATGGGCATCGGGCATGGCATAGCAGGCATCGACGATCCCCGGCAGCGAGGCCACATTCATGGCCTGTTCGCAGACCTTGTCGTCCATGGTGAGGATCAATTCCTCGTCGGCATAAATGACGACGGGGACGCGCATGGATTTGGCCGGCGCGATGCGCCAGGCAAATTCCGCAAGTCGTTCAAGTCGATCGATGTCCATCAAATATCCACCACGCATTGGGACAGCCATATTCCGTTTTTCTCGCGGCTCACCTTGAGTTCGGTGTAAGTCGCGCCTTTCACCTCGGCCGCCGGCTGGTGGCGTAGACGATCCACCGCCTCGCCCCGGGCATGGGCCTGGAGCGTCGCACCGTCGATGCGAACCTCGAATTGGCTGAAGAGCATCTTGTGCACGGCCATTTCATAAACCAGCGCGTTGAGCCAATCCGTCAGCAGCAATTCTACATCGGGGGCCTCGCAGCGGATTTCGATTTCTTCCAGGGGCAGGATGTCGGCAGGATCGCAAATCACCGCCGTGAGCGCCAAGGCGGCCTGGGCAAAGGCTTCGTCCAGGTTCTCACCCAATCCTCGAACCCCCATGTCCGCGATATGGGGAAAATGCTCCCAGCGGGGAATTTCCTCGGATGGATTCATGGCAGGGCTCTATCAATCATGGCTGGAAGCCTGAATCTTAGCATGGGGAGGCCATTGAGCAAGGAAGATGAAAGCCCTTGTCCTTGAGGATTTCATCGGAGGCTTGGGGCTGGATTCATGACAAATATCAAGGTCTAATATTAGATCATTCAAATATACTCTATGATGGCCTGACCGTGGCTAGCAGAACCGTATCCGAAGGGGATGCAAAGGTTCTCGAAAACGGCAAAAGTGACAAATTGATTATGGGGAGAACAGGCATGAATCGAAAACATCAACTATTTCACGTATGGCTCATAGTGCTGCTGGGGCTGGCGATCTCGGCACAAACCTTGGCTGAAAGCAAAACCAAGGTTTCCACACCGGTCCCGGAAATTTCCGCACTCTCGCCGGAAAGCGGGAGTGCTGGCATCAAGATTACGATCAACGGCACAAATTTCGGACAGAAGAAAAACAAGGCGGCAGTGCTTTTCGCCACGACCCAGGCAAGCATTCAGCTTTGGAGCGGTAGCAAGATCGTTGCCCAGGCTCCGAAGGGCTCGGGCGAAGTCAAGGTCAAGGTGGTCAACAGCCAGGGAACCGCCAGCGACGGCAAATCCTTCACTTATTCCTCGACGGCTAGCGGGGGAGGGCAGGGCGGTAATCCCGGTGGAGGCGGCTCGACAGGCGCCACCAATGGACTGACGAATTTCAAGGTGCTGGCCAACAACGATCTAGGCATGCATTGCGTAGACAAGGACTTCTCGGTCTTTTCCATCCTGCCTCCCTATAACGTGGTCAATGCGCAAGTGGTCGGCCAGAACGCGAGCACCGGCAAGCCCGTCTTGCTCGATGGGCAATCCGTGGTGTTGCGCTACTCGCCCATCGCGGATGCCAGCGGCTCGATCAATTCCACTTCCCGATCCAAGTCCAATTTCTGGCAATATGCCGCCGCACTCTACGGCGCGAACCTGGATCCCAAAGGGCAAGGCCTGAAGGGACTGTACATGCCCGCCGATGCGCCTAGCCCGGCGCAGACCCAATTCGGCTGGAACGCGGGCCTGGGCCTGTTTTCCGCCGAAGGCATTCCTGCCCTGCCCATCGACGATGCCGGCCAAACCAACCGCTATCCGCTGTTGCGGGTCACGGCTTTCGATAAAACCAGCGGCCAAGAGCTAGGCCATACCGATACGGTCGTGCCGGTTTCCGAGGAAACGACTTGCAGCAACTGTCACGCCACCGGCAAGATGGCGGCGAGTGGCGATGGCTGGTCCGCCGATCCCAACCTGGAGATTCAAACCCGCACCAACGTCCTGATCCTGCATGACCAGCGCAAGGCTACCGATCTGCAACGCAGCCAACCCGTGCTCTGCGCCAGTTGCCATTATTCGCCGGCACTGGATCTGGCCGGGAACGGCCCGGTCGGCGCCCAGTTGGGCAAACCCACCATGTCGGCCGTGATGCACGACTTCCATGCCCAGTTCAAGCAACTGGATGGCAAGCCATTATTCGATGTTCCGGCGCCGGTGGCGGGCCTTGACCCGACCTTGAAAGGCATCCCGCCCGCCGATCAACAGACCTGCTACCAGTGTCATCCGGGCAAGGACACCAAGTGTCTGCGCGGCGCGATGACCGAGACCGTCACCTGCCAAAACTGTCACGGCGACATGAAAGCCGTGGGCGGCAAGTTGCCCTTGAAACCCTACGGCACCATCAATGCCAGGGTCGATGACCTCAACCGTCATCCTTGGGGTGATGAGCCGCGTTGTCAATCCTGTCATACCGGCGATAGCCTCAACCATGTCGACCCTGCGATTGCCGGCATCGACAACTCATTGGCCGTCGATGGTCTCAGACTGGTGCTGGCTTATGATCGCAAGGATCTCGCCGCCTCGCCGTTGTTGGCGGACAACAAGCGCTTCGCCGAAAACGACGGCAAACTGTTCCGTCATAGCAAGGGACATGGCGGACTGGCCTGCGAAAGCTGTCATGGCAGCACCCACGCCATCTGGCCCGGCGATGCGGCTCATCCCAACGACAACGTCGCCGCCACCCAATTGCAAGGCCATATGGGCGTAGTTGCCGAATGCAGCAGTTGTCACAAAGCCGGCAGTTTGCCCCTGACTCTGAACGGTCCGCACGGCATGCACAACATCGGCGATCCGCGCTGGGCTAGCGAAGACGGTCATCCGCAGTTCTACCGCCAAAATCCGGCTTCCTGCCAAACCTGCCATGGCAAGGATCTGAAAGGAACCGCGTTGTCCCGTGTCGCCGTGGACCGCACTTACTCAACCGAGTGGGGAGTCAAGACCCGCAAGAAAGGCGAGTCCGTGAGCTGCTGGACCTGCCATGATGGGCCTGACGGCGGCTAGGCGCTTTCCAGTAGAACCCACCAAACGCCCCTGCCAAAGGGGCGTTTGACGTTTCAGGATTGCTCACATGGAAACTATGTCATATGACACAGTTTCCATGTGAATATGAGTCATATCGCCCGGGCTTTTCTCCCTGACGAATCCCGGATGAATGAATTTTCTCAAGACGGGTCTGCAGATAGAAATCGCTCAGGGTGATGGCCTGCTTAATGCTGTAAATCCGATTCCCAGTCCGAAGGGCGACTAGGGAAAGGACAACCCAAGCAGGACCCCTCCATCACCCGAGAATGAAGTCATGACAGACCGCCTCCACACGCTGTTGGGCATAACGATCGCCGCGGCCCTACCAGCATTGGCCGTTGCCGAGCATACTACGCTGCCTGAGGTGGTGGTCGAAGCCGAAGCGATCGAACAACCGGAACAGGACACGGTTCGCCTCGACCCTTCCAATGCCCCGTCTTCCGTCGACAGCGCCACCCTGCTGAAGAAGGTCGCCGGCGCGGACACCATTTCCCTGGGGCCTCTGTCCGGCATCGCCCAGTATCGCGGCATGGCCGCCGATCGCGTCAATGTGTCGGTGGGAGGCTTTCAAATCAAGGATGTGGGACCGGATGGCATGTCGCCAACCTTGAGCAACCTGCCCGGACACCTGACCCACTCATTGACCGTTTATCGCGGCATCGCGCCGGTGCGCTCCGGCATGGAAACCATCGGCGGGGCGATCGAGGCCGAGGCCATGAAAGGCCGGTTCGCCGAAGCCGACAGGATCGAGTTCCACGGTGCATCATCCATGGGCTACACCAGTGTCAATAATGGCTGGTCGGGTAGTCTGGCGGCCCAGGTCGCCAACCGCAGCCATCGTTTCGAACTCAGCGGCAGCCGCGAGGAAGGCGCAAATTACAAATTCGAGGGCGACAAAGCCGTGACGCCCAGCCGTTATGGCCGTGATGCCTATTCCGTGGCTTATGGCTACCGTTCGCAAGCGGGCGACGAGCTGGGCCTGGATTATATGAACCATGACACCGGGCCGACCGGCACTCCTTCCTTGCCGATGGACATCCTGTTCATCCGCGGTGGGGTCAACGGCATCAATTACGTCAAAGACCTGGGTAACGGCGTCAAGCTGGAAACCTCCCTGCATTACCAGAACATGCGGCACCGGATGGACAATTTCACCCTGCGTCCCGCCATCATGCAGACCGATTATGGCCCGCACCACATGACCCACGACTCCACCACCTCGGTCGAAGGGGGAGGGGAGAACGTTACCCTGACCCTGCCCTGGTATTCGGGAACACTGAAAGTGGGTTTCAACGGCGATCAGTCGCGCCATAACATGACGGTGAACAACGCCATGCCGACGATGGGCATGAACTGGGTGGTCAACAGCTTCCACGACGTGGAGAGGGATCGTTACAGCCTGTTCGCCGATTGGGATGGCAAGCTGGATGAGCGCTGGAAGCTCAATCTGGGACTGCGTTACACCTATGTCAGAAGCCAGGCCGGTCGGGTATTCGACACCCGCACCTATGACGACAATGTCGCCGAATTGCAGGATCGTTTCAACAACGGCAGCCGATTCAATGACGCCCATAATGTGGATGCCGTGGCGGTGCTGCGCCATGCGTTGAACGACGAGTTGACCCTCGAGTTCGGCTTGGCGCGAAAAAATCGGGCGCCCAGTTATCTGGAATTGTTCCTGTGGCAGCCCGATCACGCCACCGGCGGTCTGGCCGATGGCAAGCTGTACATGGGCGATCCGAACCTGCGCCCGGAAAAATCCTATCAGACGGAACTGGGGCTGGAATGGCATACGCCGAGATTCCATCTTTCGCCGCGGGCTTTCTACCATTATGTCAATGACTATATCCAGGGTATTCCCTCCACCGACCCGGCGGTGATCGGCGCCGCGGCCATGCACACCCTGCATCCCTTGCAATATGCCAATGTCGATGCCCACTTGTTCGGCTCCGATCTCGACTGGGGTTATGCCATCGACGACCATTGGCATCTGGATGGCACTCTCAGCTATGTTCGTGGCAAACGCCTGGATCGCAACGACAACCTCTACCGCATGACCCCGCTGCACGGCAATGTGCAGCTCAGCTACCATCGAAGTCGCTGGATGGCCTCGGTCGAGACCGTGGCTTATGCGTCCCAAGGGGATGTATCCCATTACAACGACGAAGTAAAAACCCCGGGTTTCGTGCTGTTCAATCTGCGCGGCGAGTACGAACCCCTGGACGGGCTGAAATTGAACCTGGGGGTTGAAAACCTGCTGGACAAGGAAAATCGCAACCACCTGGCGGGCTTGAATCAGGTCTATTTCAACGGCAATCTCCCCGTCGGAGCGCGTATGCCCGGCCGCGGGCGGAATTTCTACGCCAACCTCAGTTACGCCTGGTGATCGCATCGACTGCGGAGGATTCCCCAGCCATTGGGGAGTCTTCCGCAAGGACGGGGAAGCCTCCGCGATGAGCTAGGAGGGTTCCGCGAAGATTGAGGAACGCTCCGCTGGCGTTGGGGAGGGCTCCCCAATCATTGGGAAATGCTCCGTAAAGACTCGGGAAGCTGCTGCGATGACCGAGGAAGCCTCCACGAGCATTGGGGATGGCTCCCCAACCTTCGAGGAATGCCTGACAACGGACGGGGAACCCTCCTCAATGAGTGAGGAATGCTCCGCGAGGAGTCTTCGGGTCAGGATTGGCAATCCCGCCCCGAACCTATTGCTCAGGGCCCATCTGGCACGGCGCGAAGCATTGCCCGGGAACAAGCCGGCAATCTTATGGGTAAGGGCCTCGTGAGGCCTAATGCGGAAGCTCGAGCCCCGCGTTCAAGCTCATTTGCCATTGGAAAAGCTTATGTCTATGCCACAGAGGGGCAGGGGGATTACAATACCCCGTATTTGGCGGTTGCAGATAAATGAGTGAGGGAACCCTTAAAGTCATCCTGGGCGTTGATGCGATTTCTCAACCCTTGACCGGGATAGGCCGTTATACGTTTGAACTGGCGCAGGGGCTGCTGCAAGCCCCTGATATCGAGGCTCGATTTTTTACACTGGGGCGTTGGGTGAAAGATCCCACCGAACTGATTCGCTCGGATCGACCTTCAAACAGCCTCCGCGCTCGGGCAAGGCAGATTCCTTTCCGCAGGGTTTTGCGGCGTCTTTACCATGGCTTCAATCGACTCAGATTCAACCGGGAAGTCAAACATCTCGAGGGCTTTCTGTATCATTCGCCCAACTTCTCCCTGATTCCTTTCGACGGGCCATCAATCTCGACTTTTCACGATTTATCGGTCATCCATTATCCCCAGTTTCATCCCGAGGAGCGGGTGGCTTTCATGAGTCGGGCGCTTCCTTTGGCTTTGGAACGGGCGGATCATTTGATAGCGATTT
>JAQTSI010000177.1 GCA_028711365.1 Methylococcaceae bacterium | reverse complement strand
TCGTCGCATGGAACGCTACCGAAACGGACTATCCGAAACAGCAGTGCATCCACGAGTTGTTCGAGGAGCAAGCCGTGCAGCATCCCGATGCGATCGCCGTGGTGTATGAGGATAAACAACTCAGCTATGGCGAATTGAATGTTCGGGCCAACCGGCTGGCCCATTACTTACGCGGGCTGGGTGTGAAACCGGACGATCGGGTGGCGATCTGCGTCGAGCGTAGCCTGGAGATGGTGGTGGCCATGCTGGCGGTGCTGAAAGCCGGCGGGGCCTATGTGCCGCTGGATCCGGATTATCCGGCCGACCGTTTGGCCTATATGCTGGAGGACAGCCAGCCGCAGGTGCTGCTGACGCAAACCGGGCTGGAAACAGGGTTCGAAGGACTGAGCGAAGGCTTGCCGATGATCGATCTGCAAACCAACGCGGCGCTGTGGTCTGGCCAGATCGATAGCAACCCCGCAAAGCAGGATCTGACCGCCCGGCATCTGGCCTATGTGATCTACACCTCGGGTTCCACCGGCCAGCCCAAAGGCGCGATGAACGAGCACCGCGGGGTCATCAACCGGTTGCTGTGGATGCAGGACCAGTATGGTCTGAAATCCGAAGACACGGTACTGCAGAAGACTCCGTTCAGCTTCGACGTCTCGGTGTGGGAATTCTTCTGGCCCTTGCTCGCCGGTGCCCGCTTGGTGATGGCGCGCCCCGAAGGTCACAAAGATCCCAGCTATCTCGCCGAAATCATCCGGAACGAGCGGATCACCACTCTGCATTTCGTGCCCTCGATGTTGCAGGTGTTCCTGGAGCATGGCGAGGCCGAGCATTGCGGCAGCTTGAAGCGCGTGCTGTGCAGCGGCGAAGCCTTGCCGGGCGCGTTGGTGAAACGCTTCCAGGAAAAACTGGCGGAAGTCGAGTTGCACAATTTATATGGGCCGACCGAAGCGGCGGTGGACGTGACGGCGTGGAACTGCGCCGAGGCGACGCCGCTGAACGGGGTGCCCATCGGCCGACCGATCGCCAACACCCGGATCTATATCCTGGACGCCCAAGGCCAGCCGGCGCCGATCGGGGTGGCGGGTGAGATTCATATCGGCGGCGTGCAGGTTGGACGCGGCTATCTCCATCGTCCCGAATTGACCCAGGAGCGTTTCCTGCCCGATCCGTTCGTGGAAGACAGCGAGGCGCGGATGTACAAGACCGGCGATCTGGGCCGCTGGTTGCCGAACGGCACGATCGAATACTTGGGCCGCAACGACTTCCAGGTGAAGATTCGCGGTTTCCGCATCGAATTGGGCGAGATCGAATCCAAGCTGGCGGAGCATCCCGGCATACGCGAAGCGGTGGTGCTGGCGCGGGAGAATGGCGGCGACAAGCGCCTGGTGGCCTATTACACTGGGGATGAAAGCTTGGCGACAGAAGCACTACGGGAACATTTGAGCGCGAGGCTGCCCGAGTACATGATTCCTCCGGCCTATGTGAAACTGGACAGCCTGCCTTTGACCCCCAACGGCAAGCTGGACCGCAAGGCCCTGCCGGCGCCGGATCACCCTGTTGCATCAGGGGCGTTCATTGAGCCGCGCTACCTGACCGAATGGCGTGTTGCCGATGCGTGGCAGCGAGTCTTCCAGATCGATGCGATCAGTGTCAAGACCAATTTCTTCGAGCTAGGGGGGCACTCCTTATTGGCAGTGCAAATGGTCAGCTTACTCAAGCAAGAGGGAATGGATATCCCGATCGCGGTGCTCTTTACTCATCCGACTATTGAATCCCTAGCCGCGTACATCGAAACGCAAGATAAGCGCCCCCGCAGTCAGGTTGCGATCCCCTTGAGACTGACGGGTACGGAGCCCCCGCTCTTCCTCGTGCATGAGAGTTCAGGCGAGGTACTCTATGCCCCCCCGCTGACACGCCATATGGATGCCGATATTTCCGTCTATGGTCTTTCGGCTATCCCCGATAACACAGCGAGGACGATGTCTGCGCTAGCGGCTCACCTGATACAGGAAATCCGTGCCGTACAACCTACGGGCCCTTACCGGATTGCCGGTTGGTCGTTCGGTGGAACGTTAGCCTACGAAATCGCCGCACAACTCATCGGCGCGGATGCCACCGTGGAATTCCTCGGTTTATTGGATACCGTCTACGTTGAAAAGACGCACGGATCACCCCAACCGGATATTGATGACAAGGACTTTTTGCTGTGGGTTCTGAGTTGGGACGATAAGCTGGTTCCAGTCATTGAGGAGCTGACTCCCATTGCTTCGACGATGGACTTCGAGGCCTTGGTGCGCCACTGCCAATCCATGTCGCTGTTGCCTGCTCACCTGACGGTCGATCAAGTGCATCATTATCTGGCGCGCTGGCGCGCCCACCTACAGGCAAGCGCCGAGTACACACCATACCCGATCCCCATTCCCATCCATCTGTTTGCCGCTCGGGAAGAGGTCGCCGCCGATCCCCTGCGTGGCTGGGGGGCGCTGCTACCCGAGGAACGGATCCGGTTGATGCCGGTGGAGGGAAACCATTTGTCGATGATGGAAGAACCGCATATCGCCTCCGTCGGTTCGGCGCTGTCGGCAGCGATCCACCAGGCCGGCGAACCCCGGGCCGAGTTGCCGGAACAGGCCTATTCCCCGCGGGTCACACTGCAGACCGGAAGAGTTGGGCTGACGCCGCTGTTCTGTGTGCCGGGAGCCGGCGGTAATGTAGTCGGTTTCAACGCCCTGGTCAGCGCCCTGGGAGAGGCATGGCCCGTTGTCGGATTGCAACCTCGCGGCCTCGATGGCCTGCTGGTGCCTCATTCGACGGTGCCGGCGGCCGCGCAAGCCTATCTACGAGCGATCGGCGAGCATTATCGCGAAGGGCCGTTGCACCTGCTGGGGCATTCGTTCGGCGGCTGGGTGGCGTTCGAGATGGCCCTCAGGCTACAGTCGGCCGGAAGCCGCGTGGCATCGCTCACCCTCCTCGATAGCCAGGCTCCGGGCGGGGATGAGACAATCGTGCGGGAATACAGCGATACCGAAGCACTGATGCGCTTGATCATACTCTACGAGCAGGTGGCGGGGCGTTCACTGGAGATCGATGCCGAGGAACTCGAGTCCCTGGAAAGCGATGCGCAACTGGCCTTGCTGCATGAACGCCTGGTTCGGGTCGGGCTCATGCCGCAGGCTTCGAAAGCACAGGCGTTGCGCGGCACGCTACGCCACTATGCCAGCTGCTTGCGCGCCGCTTATCGGCCCGAAGCGGTCTATTCAGGGCCGGTGCGGCTGGTGCTGGTGGGCGATGAACGTCTAGCCGAGGAGGCCGATCGGCAGCGTCGAGAAACGATCGTCGCCGGCTGGAAGCGCTGGGCGCCGGATCTGACTGACTGGCTAGGGGAGGGTAACCACATGACCCTGCTCAAACCGCCCCATGTGAAGATCTTGGCCGATGGGCTGTTTAAAGGGGAAGAATAGGGTACACGCGCCTACGCTCAAACAGGGAGCCGGATCTAGTCCGGTTTCACAAGGGCGGCGAGATGACCGGGAAACCGGGGTTCTCGTCGCTACTCTCCATGCGCGAGTTCTTCGAAACGCTGGGAGTTGAGCCGCGCGTTGGATTCGTGCAGGATATTGCGCAATCATCAGCCCAAACAGTTTCCTGATCGAACATGACCGAATTCCTCCGCCGCCCGACTCATCATTACCAGGACCCGCTCGCCCGAATATGGATGGATTGCGCCGAACGCATCGGCTTCCGCATCGAACGCACGAACCTTGCCTACGCCACGACGGATGGACGCGGGACGATCTTCATCGGTGCCGACGAAATGCTCGATTCCGACGACTCGCTCGCGCAAATGATTTTCCACGAACTTTGCCATGCCCTCGTCGAGGGTGAAGCCGGCGAAACCCAAGCGGACTGGGGACTCGGCTATAGCGGCGGATCCCATCCTTGGCGCGAACACGCCTGCCTGCGCTTGCAGGCCTATCTGGCCGGCAACATGGGCCTGCGCGGTTTCTTTGCGCCCACTACCGATTACCGGGTGAGCTTCTGGAATTCGCTCCCTGAAGATCCTTTTGCGGCAACGGCTGAAGATGGCGGTCGCCGCGAACGCAGTTGCGTGGCCGCCCGCATCGCCGCCTGGCGGGCGGCCCAGCCGCGCTGGAACACTCCGTTACGGAAAGCGCTGGCGGCCAGTGCGGCGATTGCCGCGCTGACTCCGCGGGTTCTGCAGGCCGAGGCCGCGGCCCTTCCAGCTTCGGCTGCCGATGGCCGGCAGGAAGCCGGGAACCCCATGCCTTCGCTGTGGGAAACGGCGAATCAGTTGCCGGCCTTGCACCCTACCGGTCATGCTCCGGTGGCGGCCTACCATGCCGAGCATGACTGCGATGACTGCGCCTGGACTTCATTCGAGCGCAATGCCCGGCGCTGCCAGCATGCACCCGGCATTCGACTCGCCGACGACGCCCCGGCCTGCACACGCTGGGAGCCGGCTAGCGAACTCGACTGTTTGAGCTGCGGAGCCTGTTGTCGCGAAGCCTATCACTCGGTGGAGATCTCAGCGCGCGAACCGGTGAATAAACGCCACCCGGAACTCGTCGTGGTCCTCGACACCCACCGCAAACTGCGGCGCGACGGTGATCGTTGTGCGGCGCTTGGCGGTGGAGATACGCCTCAGCAAGCTTACGCCTGCACCATCTACGCCGATCGTCCCCGCACCTGCCAAGAATTCACCCGTGGCAGCAACCACTGCCTCGATGCCCGCCGTCGGGTCGGCCTATCCTTGTAACTTACCCGGACGAACCGTCTTGAATTCCACTACCCACGACTCTCAACGCCACGCGCAGGCGGCGAAATTCCTCGGTTTCCAGGCTATCGCGGCAGATCAACAACGAACGGCGCTTTTTCCCGGAATGAAAGTGCAATATCACAAACACGGGATTGACCAGCGAACTGCCCAATAAGCATGCCTCCTCGCGCTTTCCATCGTCAAGCTGTAATTCCCAACGGCCATCGGACTTGAGCCGCAGCCCTGCAATCTCCGGAGTACGAGCCAGGCTGCGCCAAAGACTCAGGGCGATGAGGGCAGACAACAGTAAGCGCAGCCCAATCGCCAGGGGGTTGAGCCAGGCGGCAAGGAAGGATAAGGCGTGGACGCCGAGCAGAAACGCCACCAAAGCGCGGGACGGCTTAGGGGCGAGATAGGGACAAAGCGCGGATTTTTCCGGCAAGCGCGTTCATTTCCGGGTTGGCCGACTCGACCCGCCCCAGCAACAAGCGGGCGAGTTCATCATCCTGCCAGTCCAGCAATTCGAGGAAAGTCTGTCGCTCCAGCGAATCGGCGTGATCGTATTGTTCATGCAACCAGGTTTGCAACAGCCGGTCCAGTTCCCGGGTGCCGCGCCGGCAGCGCCATTCCAAGTGGGCGGGTCGAACCATGTTATTTCTGGCGTTCGATCAACAGTTTCTTGATGTCGGCGATGGCTTTCGCCGGATTGAGTCCTTTCGGGCAGGTATCGGTGCAATTCATGATGGTATGGCAACGGTAGAGTTTGAACGGGTCTTCCAGTTCATTCAAGCGCTCGCCGGCCGTCTCGTCACGGCTGTCGGCGATCCAACGATAAGCCTGCAACAGGGTTGCAGGGCCCAGATAACGCTCGCCATTCCACCAATAACTCGGGCAGGAAGTCGAGCAACAGGCACAGAGGATACACTCGTATAAACCATTCAAACGCCCCCGCTCATTCTTGCCTTGCAAGCGCTCGCGGTCGGCGGGAGGTGGCGTCTGGGTTTCGATCCAGGGCTTGATCGAGGCATATTGGGCATAGAAATGGGTCATGTCCACCACCAGATCCTTGACCACCGGCAAATGCGGCAAGGGATAGATCTTGATGAGTTCCCGACAATCATCCATGGCCTTGGTACACGCCAAGGTATTATGCCCGTCGATGTTCATGGAACAGGAGCCACACACGCCTTCCCGGCAGGAACGGCGAAACGTCAGGGTGCTGTCGATCTCGCTCTTGATCGCGATGAGGGCGTCCAACACCATAGGACCGCAGCGGTCGGCATCGATTTCAAACCGGTCCAGCCTCGGATTTTCGCCACTTTCAGGATCGTAGCGGTAAATCTCGATACGCCTGATCTTGCTGGCGTTCTGGGGAGCGGGCCAACTCTTGCCTAGCTTGAGGGTAGAGTTGAGAGGGAGTCTAAATATCCCTTTACTCAATGAATCTCTCATGCCACATGCCTAGTATCGGCCGTATGGCTTTCGAGGAAAAGGGTATCGGGATCGAAGTCGATGTCCCTAGGCCAAACGACGGTTCCGTGTACCGCTCTAGCCAGTTTGAAGAAACTGATATTTTGCAGCGGCTCGAATACCGGGTAGCCCAGATAAGGACTCAAATCAAAAACCTTGGTTTCACCGTTGGCAAAACTCAAAGCCAGGGTATGGTCATCATGGGCTATGACTTGTTGGACACGTGGATTCATGGCGGGCCTAACGCAGTGCTTCGATCTTGAAGATGGGCAAACCTTGGGACGCGAGTGACCAATCGGCCATCAGTTCCTCGCGGTGAATTTCAATCCAAGCCGGTACAAGCCTATTTTGCCGGTTAGACAAACTCCCATCCAGAAGATTGCCATCCTCGATAGAAAACACGGCTTCGGTGCCGCTGTATTCGGCATGGATATGCGGAAGCTCATGCTGTTTGGTATCCAGCCAATACATATAGATCAGGATGCCGTAAAAAGTACTGATGAGTGGCATGGTCAACATGCCTGCTTGTTAGTCAATTCAATATACCCTTTTGCTCGGCTGAATCACTTCCACTTCGTCCGTCAAACTATACAGGTGCACCGGTCGGTAGTCGATGGAAACCCGATGGTTTTCATCCAGCCAAAGTAAGCTGTGCTTGAGCCAGTTTTGATCGTCACGCAAGGGGAAATCCTCGCGGGCATGGCTGCCGCGGCTTTCCTCCCGGTTCAGCGCCCCTTCGATGGTTACCCGGGCTTGCTGCAGCAGGTTCTGCAGTTCCAAAGTCTCCACCAGATCGGTGTTCCACACCAGGGAGCGGTCGCTCACCTTCACGTCGGTGAAAGAATCCATCACCGCTTTCAATTGTTCCAAGCCTTCCTTCAGCACTTCACCGGTGCGAAACACGCTGGCGTGACTCTGCATCGTTCGCTGCATGCCCAAGCGGATATCGGCAGGGTTGAGCGGGCCATTGGCATGGCGCAGCCGATCGAAGCGATCGAGGAATGGATCACAGGCATCAGCCGGCAAGGGTCTATGCAATTGCCCAGGCATGATGAGCTCCGCGCAGCGGATGGAAGCGGCGCGGCCGAACACTACCAAGTCCAGCAGGGAATTCGATCCCAGTCGATTCGCCCCATGCACCGACACGCAAGCCGCTTCGCCGATCGCCATCAGGCCCGGCACGACGACCTCCGGGTTACCGCCTCTGGAGGTGACGACTTCTCCCCGGTAATTGGTCGGAATGCCGCCCATGTTGTAATGCACCGTGGGCAACACCGGAATCGGATCGCGAGCCACGTCCACGCCGGCAAAGATCCTGGCCAGTTCGGCGATGCCGGGGAGCTGCTCCTGGATGAATTCTGGGCTCAAATGCTCCAAGTGTAGATGGATATGGTCCTTGTTAGGGCCCACGCCCCGACCTTCGCGGATCTCCAGGGTGATGGCCCGGCTGACCACATCGCGGGAAGCCAGGTCACGGGCATGAGGCGCATAACGACTCATGAAGCGCTCGCCCTCGGAATTGCAAAGATAACCGCCCTCCCCCCTCACCCCCTCGGTGATCAGGCAACCGGCGCCGTAAATCCCGGTCGGGTGGAACTGCACGAACTCCATGTCCTGTAAGGGCAAACCGGCGCGCAACGCCATGGCGTTGCCATCGCCGGTGCAAGTATGGGCCGAGGTGCAGGAAAAATAACAGCGCCCGTAGCCGCCGGTGGCCAGCAGCGTCGCATGGGCGCGAAACAAGTGCAGGGTTCCGTCATCCAGCCGCCATGCCAGCACTCCCCGGCATCCTCCCTCCTCCATGATCAAATCCAGGGCGATATATTCGATGAAGAACTCGGCCCTGTGCTTCAGTGATTGCTGATACAGGGTGTGCAGGATGGCATGGCCGGTATGATCCGCCGCCGCGCAAGTGCGCACGGCCTTCCCATCGCCGAAATGGGTGGTCATGCCACCGAAAGGCCGCTGGTAGATTTTCCCATCGGCGGTGCGCGAAAACGGCACGCCATAATGTTCCAGTTCGATAACGGAGGGGATCGCCTCGCGGCATAGGTATTCGATGGCGTCCTGATCGCCCAGCCAGTCCGAACCCTTGACGGTATCGTACATGTGCCAGCGCCAGTCATCCTCGCCCATGTTGCCGAGGGCCGCACTGATGCCGCCTTGCGCCGCCACGGTATGGCTGCGGGTGGGAAACACCTTGGTCAGGCAAGCGGTTTTCAGGCCGCGTTGGGCCAATCCCAAGGTGGCGCGCAGCCCGGCGCCGCCGGCGCCCACGACCACCGCATCGTAGCGGTGTTCGATGATAGTATAAGATTTAGCCATGTCCACCCAGCAATACGATGCGCAGCACGGCCAGGCTCGAGGCCAGGGCTAGAAAGGCAGTCACCAGCTTGACGCCGAGGATGCCGATGATCTTGATCCAATCGGTGTGGACATAGTCTTCGATGACGGTTTGCAGACCCAGCACCCCGTGGAATAGCGACAGTAGGATGAAGGATAACAGCAATAGCGTGTTCCAGGGCGAACTCACCCAGTGAGTCAGCATCGCGTAGTTCGCCTGCGGCAGCAGGCTCAGGGAAAACCCAAACCAGAGTGTCAACGGGAACAGAGCCACGGCCGATACCCGTTGCCGCCACCAGTGATGAGAGCCGGCCCGCACCGAACCCAGGCCGCGTGCACGCGCCAGGGGGGATTGAAAATTCATGGCTAGCCCCAGAATTTGGAAAGAACCAAGACCCCTGCCGTCAGGGCGAGGGAAACTGCGATTTCATAGCGCGCGAAACGGCCCAGGGTCTCGCGTTCGAAACCGTGCCCGGTATCCCAGAGCAGATGTCGAACGCCGTGGCAGAGATGAAAGAACAGGGCAAAAATCCAGCCCCAGAGAAACAGCTTCCCCAATACCGAACCCAGCAATGACTGGGACAAAGCGAATCCATCCGGCCCCTGAGCCACAGCCATGAGCATCAATGCCAGCAGAACCGTCCCCAAGTAGAGTAAAACGCCGCTGGCGCGGTGGAGGATCGACAGTTTGGCGGTCAATGGCAGGCGATACACCTGCAAATGCGGGGAAAGCGGGCGCTCGTTCATCTGTGAAGGAGTTGGAAATCGATCCGTAAAGGATATCTCACGCAATCGGGTCCATGGGAGTGTCATGGACCCACGTCGATGGTCTCTCGTCAGTTAAAACTGGGCTCAGACAGCGTATAGCCACGAAGAGTCTGCGCGAAATGCTGCAGGCATTGAATTTTGGTTTCCTGCGCCTGTCTGCACCACTCACGCAAAGCTTCCAGCCGACTTTCCTGGCTGAAGGAAGCATTCGTCCATAGCTCACTGAGTTGTTGTTTGAACTGATACACGGTCGCCAAAGCCTGGCTAGCCTCCAGGGCACGTTGCAGGACGCCATTCATCCCCCCCTCGGGACGCATGTAGTGGCCGATGACCCAGGGACGGGCCTTCTTCAGGACTTTGCGGGTGGAGGAATCGGCGCATTGGGACTCAAGGCGCAACACCGGAATGATCACACTACGGCTGTAGAGCGCCATGACATGAACCCGGTTTTTTAACACCGCCAGCACCGTTTCGGCGTCGGGAATGGATTTACTCCAGTCAATGATGAATTCCGGCGCAATCCTCTTTACCTGGGCCAGTTTCACCATCTCCATCAAGCGAATATACAGCCAACCGATGTCGAACTCCCACCATTGATTGGAAAGCTTGGCGGATGCCGGATAAGCGTGATGATTGTTGTGCAGTTCTTCGCCACCGATCAGGATGCCGAGTGGGGAGATATTGGTCGATGCATCGAGAGTCTCGAAATTGCGGTAGCCCAGATAGTGTCCCATGCCATTGATGACTCCGGCTGCCCAGAAGGGAATCCATAGCATCTGCACCGCCCACAGGGTCAGGCCGAGCGGGCCGAACAATACCAGTTCCAAGGCCAACAGAATACCGAGCCCCAAATGGTGAAAACGGCTGTAGAGGTTGCGCTCCAACCAATCATCGGGAACGCCAAACCCATATTTTTCCAGGGTTTGCGGATTCTCCGCTTCCTTGACATAAAGATCGGCGCCTTCCCGCAAGACCTTGATG
>JAQTSI010000447.1 GCA_028711365.1 Methylococcaceae bacterium | reverse complement strand
GGCGCAGGCCTCGATCTTTAACAACACCTCGCCGGCGCCCGGCGTCGGATTCGGGACATCTTCCACCACAATCACCCCTGGTTTCTTGATTACAGCCGCTTTCATGAACTGTCTCCTATGACGATTCTGCTTTTTGTCGGTTTTATGTTTCAAGCGGGTCGAATTTGGTTCGCAAAACGCGACGGCGATTCCAGCCCATCTATCCCGTTGTCGCCCTCGTGCATCCGCGAGGATAGCGCTTCGGGCGACGCCGAAATATCTGGGCCGGACTTGCCTTGCTTATAGTTCCTCCGGAGTTATTAATCAGGCTGCGAGGAGAGCCGTAAGGAACTCCCCGCAGCAGCCTGTTAATAACTCCGCCGAACGGTGTTGTATGTATCCTCCATTAAGCGCTAACATCAGTCAAGCACGCGTCGTCCCGCTACGAATAAGCCTTGCCGACAGATCACGTCTTGCAAAAGACTTTCGGGCGGGCACGATGCGCTTGGGTTCCAAAACGAATACTCAAGAAGTAGCGGCTGCCAAGCGCTCTTCTATAAGCAATTCGCGGAATCCAAGTCGGCGTGCGAGACAGTCCGCCACCCCTTCGGAGGGACATCGCATGAATGCCACTCAAAGCACGGGATCGGCAACGCCGGCTTTTGCGGCGCTGGTCGGCATCGATTGGGCCGACGAAAAACACGACATTTGCCTGCTGGCCGACGGGGCCAGCCAACCGGAGGCGAGCGTCATCGCAAGCACTCCGGAAGCCATTCAAGACTGGGTTCAACGCCTTCAACAACGGTTCGGCAATCGCCCGGTGGCGATCTGCCTGGAACAATCCCGGGGAGCGCTGGTTTACGCCTTGATGGCGCATGCCTTTATTACGCTGTTTCCGATCAATCCGAGTCAGGCCGCGAAGTATCGGGAAACGTTCGCGCCCAGCGGAGCCAAGGACGACCCCGTGGACGCGAAACTGCTCATGGATATGCTTCGCCTTCATCGCGAGCGATTGAAACCGTGGCAACCTGACGATGTTCAAACACGTAAAATCAGAGGGCTGAGCGAGGAGCGCCGCCATGTTGTCAATCTGCGGACCAGTTGCGCCCAGCGGCTTGCCGCGCGGTTGAAGGCCTATTTCCCCCAAGTGATTGATTGGTTCGATAACGATCTGACCTCCTTGATGGTGTGCGATTTCCTGCTTCGTTGGCCCACGGTGGCCGAAGCCAAAAAAGTCAAACCTGCCAAGTTGCGTGCTTTCTTCTACGGGCATAACTGCCGAGGCGAGGAGCTTATCGTCCGCCGTTTGGAGGCCATCGCGAAGGCCGTGCCGTTGACCGAGGATAGCGGCGTGGTAGAACCCGCGGTGCTGACTGTGCAGACGCTGGCGCGTGTCATTCGTGATATGAGCTGTGCGATTGCCGTCTTTGACCAGCAACTGGCACAGGCTTTCGCCGCGCATCCCGACGCCCCGATCTTCGACAGCTTCCCCGGTGCCGGTAAGGTCATGGGTCCACGCTTGCTCGCCGCCTTCGGCTCGGATAGGAAGCGCTGGACCAAACCCGAAGACCTGCAGACCTTCTCGGGCATTGCCCCGGTCACCGAGCGTAGCGGGAAATCCGCCTGGGTTCACCGGCGTTGGAAGTGTCCCAAGTTTTATCTTCAAACGTTTTTCGAATACGCTCAACATTCTATTCCTCTCTCGTCCTGGGCCAGAGCGTACTACCAACAGGAAATCGCCAAAGGCAAGGGACGCAATACGATTATTCGCTCCCTGGCGTTCAAATGGATCCGCATTCAAATGGCCTGCTGGCAGCAGCATGTGCCTTATGACGAAGCCCGTTATCTGCAATCCTTGATTCAACGCGGTTCTCCATTGGCAAAACTTATTCAACCATGACCTGTTGACAGGTTAATAAATTATGAAAAAAACAAGTGACGGATCAGCTCAGAAGTCTTTTTCTCGTGCCATAGGCAGATCCGCCTCTGGCGGAAAACCCCTCGATAATCTCGGGGAACGAAATTCGCCCTGCGTTGTCATGCCACCCATTTTCGGGTTCGCATCGGGATTGGCCAAGTCATCATTTTCGCCGCGAGGACTAATTACACGAGCATTGTGCTCAAATCTCTCGCCACATGACTTCGTTCGTCTTCTCCGCCTCCAAAAATTCAGTCAATCCTGTAAATCCTGTCAAAATTGCAATTTATTCTGGATTCAGTGCAATGCAATATTTCGGTTAGGCGTGCCTGGCCAGTGTAAAGCCCAGGTCGCGAATTTTAGCTTCCAGTTTTGGGTGCCCCGGAGGAAGCACCACGCGCGTAAACCGGAATTCCCGGCGGATGGGATAATTTTTGCGGAGTTGTTCAAAATGTTCGCCACGTGCCTTGGGGTCCGCTCCGGCGCCCGCGCGCAGGCGCTGGTCATCGGCCTCAATATCATAGACCGGCCGCACGATCCGCCACAGGGCCGCTTCTTCACCAAGACCCGCGGGGTCCAGGCGTATTTCCGGAACGATGGGCGGCGGCAATAGGCCTTCCGATGGCAACTGGCCTTCCCGTGTCCAGGTTGGCTTAATGCCCAGGAACCGGCACACGGCATGATAAATCATGACGGTGCCCATGACCTTGCCCTCGAAAGAGTGGCCGGCAATATGCGGCGTGGCGATATCGGCCTTGGCCAGCACATCGGTGCGG
>JAQTSI010000176.1 GCA_028711365.1 Methylococcaceae bacterium | reverse complement strand
GGACAACGCCCGTTACCAGAAATGCCAGTCGGTCTTTGACAAGGCCGAGGCGTTGGGGATCGAACTCCTTAGAGTTGTTCCCGCTGTTAGCTTTATATAAATCAAACTGATAACGAAGTTTTGACAGTATTCGCAAGCGTTTTTTGCTCCTTATAAAGCTCAAAGAAGCCGAGAAGGCTTGATTTTCAAGGGCTGCACGCCGGGAACAACTCTAATGAATCAATTGAATCAATCTCCACGCTTTCCAGGTAAAGAGGCTCGTCCATGAGCATGCGTCCATGAGGATCCAAGATGTCGAGATCAACATCCACCCGTTCTGCGCCGGTCAATTGCCGCGCCGCATCGGTGATATCCAACGACAGCGTCAATGGAAAGAAGCGCTCTTCCTGCTGGGGCCCCTGCACAACTCCTTCGCCGTAGGTATAGAGATTCCCGGCGTTGAGGCGGACAGCCAGGCCGCAGGCAAGGGAAACGCGCAGTACCCGCGATTGCGCTGTCTTTTGCAGGCCGCGTAAGACCAACCTGAGGCGACGAGAACCCGCCAGTTCCAGCCCTTGCAAAGAAAACTGGAGCAAGGTCTGCCCACAGTGGATGGAACCGGAAATAGTCGAGCGGGCCAGGGACACCGGCTTGGGCTGGATCTGCTGCACGGCGGATGGCAACGCGATGGGCATGGGTTAGACGGCATCGAGCGTCAGCATCTCGAAATCGAAATCCTCCTGCGGCAATTCTATTCCCTTGCTATTCACCAGGACGATATGAATTTCGAGTTCATCCGACTTTGAGTTTTGCTTGGCATATCGCAGGGCCTTCGACACATCGAGTTTCCGGCGCTTGGGAGTCAGATGATGCTCGGGGCGGAGCATGATGAAATGGCTGGCACTCTCGGGAACTTCGGGCACATCGCAGTGGCCTGGATCGCCCGTGCAGCCGCCATGTCCGAAAGTGTAAAGGGAGCCCGCATAATTGGGGTTGCCATGCTTCTTCGTACCGGCACAGGAAGCAGCCTCGTTGAAGAAGACGCGGACCTCGAAGGACTTCAGCGGATAGCGGGTTTTTGTGAAGTACAGATAGGCCCGCTCGAAGTCGTCCGGGACCTTGGAAAGATTGAAGGTCGCCGCGTGGGAGGAAGGCAGCGCCGCTGCCGATAGGCTCCTGAACTTCACCGGCGCGGCCATGTTCATCCCCTCGGGCGCGTATCGGTATCCCAGCACCTTGTAGTTCCAGACATCGTCCGTCATCTTGTTGAAAGGCGCCAGCACCTGACCGGCGATGCTGCCCGAGATCGATGCGCTGGTTCGATCCTGCCAGTCGCAAAACAGTTTTTCTACAAAACAATGATGCGCCCAGAAAATCGGATCGAAGGCCGAGTACGGTATGACGCCCATCGACCCACCCACCCAGCCGTGTAGCCCATTGTGCGGACTTTCGACATCCGGACAGAAAGTGTCGTAATCCGGGTCGCGATTGGCTTGCCGAACCTGGACGGCAAGATCGGCGAGTTGCGCGGGATCGCCAGGATCCCGGTTGGTCTGGGTAAACCCGTCTGGATTGTCGAAACTGATGGCGGCCTGGTAGAGCGGATTGGGCACCTGCTGGCCTGTCACCGGGTCCGTATCGATTTGGTCTGCGAAGATTTGCGGAACCCCTTCGTTCTGGGCGCGGTCGGAAGCCCAATCCCAATAAGGCAGCGCAATGCCCGGGGAGACGGCTTGAAGGGCCTGTTCGAACATCAGCACGAAAGGCCGATGCCAGATGAGGAACAAAGGGTTGCCATGGGGGCAATAGTATTGGGGCAACCCGTGGATGCCCGCGAGATATTGATAGCCCCGGTTGTCGCCGATGGCTTGCAACGCGGCAAAAGCTTGTCGCAACGCAACGACTTCCGGGTCGGTCAGATCATAAACGCTCTTGCGGACAGTCACGTTGAGCGTGGCTGCGGTCGGCTTGAGGAAAGAATGGCGCGGGCTGGTGATCGTCGTTTGGTGTGACATGTCAATCTCCATAACTCCATAAGCGATGAACAGATATGGGTCAGTGCCCCTGAACGGTCTGCAGGGTGTCATGTCGCATTTTGTACCTGCTGGCGGGGCGGGTACCCATGCGTCTGCGATCATAGCCCCGATGCTGTTCGATAATCAACAACGCGATTTTCGGGTGCATGGAGGGCCATCGTCTTGGGCATCGGGTACGCGAGTCAAACCCGCGCACTCGTTGCTCCAGAGCAGCTCGTCAATCGAAATGGAGATCTGGGTCGGATAAAGGGCAATGATTCAAAAAAGTCGATGTTGGATACGGTGAAGTGTCCCCCTACTGAGAAGTTCCAGCCGGTCATGAGCGAAGCGGGCAATGCCGGGTTCTGAGGGTGCGGGATCGGCGGCGGGATTGGCCAATATGCTGTAATCCCTGTCCGCCGTCCTACCCTCAGATCCTTTTTCCCTAGGTTCTCTGTCACAGCCGGATGATCGGAACCCCTACGAGTTGCTGACCTAAGGCTTCACTGCGGCGACGATGGCCGTATAGCCGCCGCCCGTGTTGCTGTAGGCATCGCCCATGAAGATTTGGTTGGGGTCGAGCGGGTCCTGCACCACGCTGGCCACGTCAATCACGCCGCCCTTGCCGGGCGGGCACACCGCTCCCTTGGGGGGCGCTGATGCGGGGATGCAGAGGAGGGAATTGCCCGCCCCCGCCGCCAGCAGCCAGGAATGGCTGTAGAAGGTCTGCCCTTTCGGGATGACCGCGTAGCGCAGGTCCGCCACGACGGGCGCGAAGGGGCTGTTCGAGTTGTAGCGCGAGTACAGCGTGACGATGTTGCCCGAACTCGTCACGTTCATGACCGGCAGCGCGTAGGCGTTGGCGGTGTCGCCCACGCCGATATCCGCCTCCAGGTAGCCGGAACTGAGATGGTTGGAGGCGAAGATGGGATGCACCCCGTTCCAGGTGTGGGAGGCTTGATGCACGCCGATCCTAAAAGACCGGATGTAAGGGCGCCCGCCCGCATCCTTCACCGTCCAGGCCCAGTAAAGCAGCCCTTTGGAAAACGCCGCCGGCACCGCGTTCTCAGGGACTTTGCCGCCCATGTCCAGGACGGCCGGCATGACCCGCGTGACCGGGACAATCGGCCCGGTGCTGCCCAACGTCTGCTTCAGCCCAAACACCGCCAATTGGTTGCCGGAACCGGCGACCATGTAAGTCACGCCGTCAGTGGCGCCCGACTGCTTCACGAAAAAGATCGGTGTCGTCATGTTGACGGTGGCGTCCTGGTTGTTCATCCAATCCACGGCAGGGCCGTTGAGCGCCCCCTGCGAGCCGGGCGAGGTGCCGTCGGCGTCGAACATCGTATAGCCGACGGTAAGGATGGCCTGGTCGGGCGTAAACTTGCCGTAGGCAAGGTCGTTGGCGTTGAACACATAGACGCGGTTGTTGGTGTCAGAATTCCTGGTATTCAGCAGCAAGAAGGAGTCGTGAACCATCATTTGCGGCCAATCGCCATAGTCGTCGACCAGCACAAAGGTCCGAAAGCCGTTGAGGGGGTTTTCGCTGTCGAAGCTGGACGCCTTGGTGACCGCGACGGCCGTGTAGCGGTGCAGCATTTGTTTCAGCGTTGCCGCGTCCGCCGGATGGCAGGTGCCAAAGTCGTCCGCGTAGCTGAAATACCCCTCTTTGCCTTTACATTTCCAAATCATCGGGCGGAGGTGCGCCATGATCCAGAACAAGCCCCGCTGCGCGTCGTAATACACGTCGGCGTCATAGGGCACGCCGATGCAACCGACATTGCTCAAAGTGCCGGTTGCCTTGGGTTTTTCTTCACTAGGCTTGGAGAGGTTGGTGACGCTTCCCGCGAGGGAGTCGGGGCAGGTCTGTATGCCCGAGGACGCGGCATATTTGATCTGCTTGTTCAGCTTGGTGATGACCGGCTGAAAGATATTGGCGAGGGGCGTGTAGGCCTTGACGACCGGATTTTCGGTATCGACCGATCCATCGGCCCTGCGCGGGTAAACCCGGTAGCCGCTGGTGCTGATCGCATAGACGAAGCGCTTGCCTACCGCCACGGCGGGCTCAGGTGCGCCCTCGCCAGCGAACGGGGCGATCGAAGGCGGCGGGGAATCCAGCGCCACAGACTCTTTGCTACTGCACAGCATGATTGACGCTAGCACGATGGCCGTGATCCAGTGCCTGCAGGAAATGAATGTGGAATGATCCGATGCTAACTGGGCATTCATAATGTTTGTTCCTTTGAGCTTGTGAAATCGTGAGAGAATTAGGTTCATATTGTGTCCTTGGCATATAACCAAGGAAGTATCACAAGGAATTACCGTTCGCCCTTAAGCCGAATATAGATTCAGCTTAAGGGCGCATTAAGTTATACTTTTAAACCCGTTTTATTCAAGGTATTATTCACCACTTTGTATCTTTCATACCAAGGTATTATTTACACCCTATTATTCCCGTCAGATGGCAACGACTATACCATCGTAGTACATCCAACGAGGTTAGGCTTCCGCTGAGAATGGGTAAGGTAATAGATTTTCCGGGCAGGCCAGCGAGAATAGCTATAATATGGGATGGCTATGGCGCACTCTCACACCGTCCCGACGAGTCTCGAGCCTGGAATGAGCATAGGCATCTCTCACTATAAAGTCGTCAGGAAATGGTTAGGTTTGGGGTAGGTTTCGGTCTGGATAGAAAGACTCCATTACCCCGACTTATGAGCCGGCTCTGGCTCGCCCAGCGCCAGATGAGACTGGACGAGTTCGTGATAGCAATGACCCGCGGCAATCAATTCATCATGGGTTCCGCTCTCCACGATGCGCCCTGCCTCCATCACGAGGATGAGATCGGCCTTCCGGATCGTGCTTATCCGATGAGCGATCGTAATCACCGTGCACCTCAGCCCGTCGATGGCGCGTTGAATCGCGGCTTCGGTCACGGCGTCCAGGGCACTGGTCGCCTCGTCCAGGATCAACAGCCTGGGCTTTCGAACCAGCGCCCGGGCCAAGGCGATGCGCTGGCGCTGCCCCCCCGAGAGAGTCGAGCCACCGTCCGCCAGCCGGGTCTGATATCCCATCGGCAGGGCGACAATGTCCTCGTGTACCTGGGCGATACGGGCAGCCTCTTCGATGCTCTGCTGCGACGCGCCCGCAGTCCCCAAGGCGATGTTCTGGGTGATCGTCATGTTGAACAGGCTCGCTTCCTGGGTCACGACGCCCAGCTGGCGACGCAGGCTCCGAAGATCCCAGTCCGACAGCGGCCTGTCGTCGAAGTAGACCTGCCCACAGCTGGGAGAATTCAGCCCCACCAGGATCCGGGCCATGGTCGATTTGCCCGAGCCCGATGGGCCCACGAGGGCGACATGCTGCCCCGCCGGGATGCTCAAGTCGAGCTCGCGCACCACCCAGGGAGAAGTGGGGGTGTATCGGAAACCCACGCCCCGCAACTCGATGTTCCCGCTCACCCGGGGCGACATCCCTTCCTCGGCACCCAGCGAACCGCGGTGTTCGGGTTCTACCTGGTAGATCTCCTCGATCCGGTCCACATGACTGGCGGCAACCTGAAGCTGGGTCGCGGTCGCGATGAGGGCGCCCAGGGGAACCAGAAAAGAGATCGCGAGTTGGGCGGCTCCCAGCATCGTGCCGAGACTCATGTGACCGGCGATCACCTCATGCGCGCCGGTGCCCAGCAGGGCCACCGGCCCAAGCAGGCGCAAAGCGCTCGACACCCCTTCGGTCCAGACGTTGAAGCGGCCACGAGCGCGAGCAGCCTCGAGCACCTGTGTGAAGTGATGGTGGAATTGGGAAGCCGCCTCGCGCTCGCTACCGGTCGCCTTGAGCGTCTCGATGCCCATGAGCATCCGTGCCTGGTAGCCGCGAGACTCGGCCTCGGCACTGAGAAACCGGGCGGTGAGATCCTTGTGATATCGCCGGCTGAAGGCAAAGAATCCAAGCTGCAAAGCGGCAAGCATACCCACCACGACGGTCACCAGCGGACTCAACAGGATCAGGAGGACGAGATAACAGGCCACCAGGGTGCCATCCATGAGGGCCGAAATCGCACCACCGGTGAGGGCTTCGCGGATTTGTACGGTGCTTCCCAGCCGCATCACCAGATCGCCGACGGTGCGTTGCTGGAAAAAGGCATAAGGCAGGGAGAGCAGGTGATCGAGGAAGTCGCTCACCATCCTTCGGTCGAAGTGCTCGTGCAGGCGCACCAGCACCAAGCCTCGGGATACGCTCGTCAGGGCCTGGGCTACGATGATGGCCCCCGAAACGGTGAACAGTACGGTCAGCGAATCCATGTTTCCCTCAGGGATCAGCCAATCCACGACGGCGGCGGTCAACAGGGGAACGGCCAGGGAAAACAGGAGCAGAAGCAGAGAGAACATGAGCGCGCCGCCCCAAAGCCGCCGGGGCTCGGTGAGGATGCGAAGGTATCGGCCCAGCGGGGACTTGCGCCGCCGCAGCGGCTGGAACTCCACGCCGGGCGAAAACTCCAGGGCGATGCCGGTGAAACTGCGGCGTAACGTCTCCTGATCGATGCGGCGGCGTCCAAGCGCAGGATCGACGATGTCGAAATGCGGGGCAGCCGCGCGGCGGCCGGGTGTGAGGCCCTCGTAGACCACGAAATGCTTCCCTTCCCAGTGGAGGATCGACCCTGGCCGCAAGTGCATCATGGCCTCGGCGTCGAGCCTCACGCCGCGTCCTTCCAACCCCTGAACCTTGCCCGCCTCGAGCAGGCTCAGGGCACTTTGGCCATCGCGCCCCACCGGCAGCAACGCGCCCAGTTCCCGGGAATCCACCCAGCGGCCATGGTATGCCAACACCATGGCGAGACTCGTGGCGCCACAATCGGTGGCGCAAGCTTGTCGCAGCACGGGGACACGGCGCCTCGAGCGACGCGCTTCGAAGACCCGGCGCCACCATCGACGAGGCATGGTATTCTCGGCAGCGGACATGCGCTTAGACCTCGCGACTGGGACGGACGGGCGGCAGGAAATCGGCGGCGGGATGCAACTCTCGAACCATCGCCTCACACAAAGGGGCAATCGCCTGCGGCGACAAACACCAGATGTTCCAGTGGAAACTGGCCAGGGTCGCCAGCAGCGTGCGACGTCCGCCCACGAGCTCACCCCGCTCCCAGCTCTGCTCCAATACCCCGGCAAACTTTGCGTTGGCCGCAAAGCCATCGTCGAGCAGGGAGCGCTCCGCTTCGCTAGCGAGCTTGTAGAGTCCCTGCGGAAGCAGCAGATGGCGCCGGGTGGGAAGCTCGCCGGGTTCCTGCGGAAGCGCCCCTGAATAGATCCGGTAGAGTGCACACCAGACATCCCAGACCTCTTCGGAAGCGTCGATGGACTGCCTCAGCAGGTCGCCATATAATGCCAAAGCCATCAAGTCTTCCGCCAGACGGGCGCCTCCCCGCCGCGACAGACTCTCCCAGCTCAGCCACACGGTGCTATCCGAGGACAAGAGCTGATGCACGGCGGCAAGGACGAAATCCCCGCCGAGGCGATAGGTCTCCGGTTCATAGGTGGAGTTCCACCACCTTTCGAGGTTTCCCCGCGCGAGTTCGCTCTCCAGGAGCGCAACGAAATCGTCATGGGATTCGGTGCCGAAGCCGGGGCCCGACAGCCGCAACCGGATGCCCGGCGGTTTCCGCACGAACCAGCATGCGACGGGAGCAGTCCGGCGCCAGGTTCGCAACAATGCCTGCAACTGTTCCAGCAGGGGCCATGCGCTTTCACGGAAAGATCCGCCGCGCGCGGAAAGCGCGAGATTCACCTGTTCCCAGGTATCCGGCCCTGCGCCTTCAGCGGCAAACCTTGGCGTAACCGGGGCTTCGTCGGATGCGCTAAGCGCTGAGTGCTTGCAAATATTCGTTCGCATCGTTTCTCACTTCAGAGGAAAGTTGCCCATTGTGGCGTTCCCACAGATGCCGGGTGCGGCGCACCGGCAGCACCCATTCCGCGATATGGTGCCCCTCGGGACCCTCGAGCCAAGGGCTTTCGACCATCTCCTCGACGATCACCCGAACTCCTACCCCGTTGCCCCGTTCGCCGGCGTTCAAGCGCTTGATCCCTTCGAAAGCAACCTCGAGAGCAAGGGGACTGTCGGTCGGGATGAGGAGTGCCGGCGCATTGGCGACACTGATGCGCACGAGCTCTGGCCACCGATAGGATCGCGCCAAGCGCCGCCACTGCCGGAAGCGTTCGGCTCCCGCGATGGCCGCCAATACTTCCACGTCCTGCTCCGGCAGCACCGTCCGACGAGGTTCCACGATCGCGCCGTTGGACAGTCTTCGTCTTTGCTGCTCCATGCCTTCCGCTTCATGCTCCGCTTTCGAACCGTCCGGTTGCGGCGAGCTCGTTTGCCAGTTGAACGAGGTTGCCATGAGCCGTTCAACTACCACATCCGTGGGTGGTACCGCCATGGCGGTGAACACATGGGCAGCCATTCGGGACAGCCCCGACTGGAGGAGCGCAGCCGCCGGGTGCGGACCCTGGACGAGACGCGCGCCTTCGCAGGAAAGAGCCCCCGGCGTTGTTCCCCAGGGGTCCACGACGGCCTCGGTGTAATGCGGGCGCGCCAGCACATTGGGACTGCCCGGATGATCGTAAACCAGATCAGAAATCCGAATGCCGAAGGATCGTTCGAGGTCGCGGAAAGCGGCACGGAACCAGGGAAACAGCGAATCGCCGAGGTTTCTGAGGTGATAGGCGTGGCGCGCATGTGTTGCCGTGGCGACATTGCTCAAGCCGCGAACCCAGGGCTGCCTCAAGCCCTCACGGCCGGGCCTGAGGACCAATGCCCCCAGCGGCGGCCCCGGTTCGGCCCCGGCTTCGCGGTGCACCGGTATCACGACCTCGGTGGTATCGTCGAACCGGCCGTCCATGGCCTGGGGGAGCTCCCTGCCGTGCGTGAAACACTCGCCGTGGGCGTCTTTTGATCCCGGCAGGTCGCGTGTCCTTTGCCCGAGTGAGCCATCGATAGGACCGACTCCATGATCCGCGGGAGCGGACATCAGACCGCGACTTTCGCCACTTGCCTGCAACACGCGCCGCGTCCGCAGCTCATGCCGCTTGGCGGCGTTGTACTGTTTCTCAAGGTGGCCCCAATCCTCGAGCAGTGAGACTAGCCTTTGTCGGTCGTCTTGTCCGAGTCGAATCCGAAACGGCGCCGCCCAGTCGCAACGAAGCAGCGATTCCGGCATGGCCGGGCAAGATAGCGAGAGCGTCTGGGCCAGGGTTTCGATCGCCTCGCGCACGGCGGCGTTCGCCCGCAATATGGGCTCGTCCGCGCTCGCCGCTTGATGCTCGGACCCAGACGCCTGCGAAAGCAGTGCGTCGAGGTATCGCTCGAGCCGTTCGCAAGTGCCCTTGATGCTCTCACAGGCATCGCACCAGGCGCGAGCTTCCGGGCCCTCCAGGCTCGCTTCGGCTTGTTCCAGTGCTTCCCATGGGGATTCGAACCGGACAGATAGCTGCAACCCGCCGATTAGAAGTCCGGCTTCCAGGGCAAAATCCAGCAGGGGGCCTGCGACCTCGACCGAAACAAGCTCGGCAAGCCTACTCCGTAACGTCGTCAAGGATGTTGCTGGAAACGACGCCAGCTCGGCTTGGAGAATTCCCCACAAGGGGCTAGCAGGAAGATCGCGCCAAGTCAGCCTGCCGTCGGGTCCGCGGCGGGCATAACGCCAGTTCCGTTCATCGCCCCCCTGCAACGTGGGATTGAGCCGGTAGGATCCCAAGCTTCTGTAGGGCTCCCGCTGACCGAGCGCCCGCAACAGGTCCCGGAAGGGAGCGAGCTCGGGCGCCACATAGGTTCGTGGCGCACTCGGCGAGACTCGGGTCGCCTTCCTGGAACAGAATTTGGCCAACGTGACCCCAATCCATAAGCCATGCGGTTCGATTCGCGATACCGCACGGGCGAGGTATCGATAGAGCGACTTTTCCAGGTGCCGGGCGCGCTTGTTTCTCCGCTCCGGCGCTATTCCGTCCTTGAGCCGGCTCGCCAGCGATGGACTGGATAGCGCAAGCGCACAGCGAAAACGCGGATCGCCCGCCGTGACCCGCCACAGATACCGGCGCTGATCCTCCAACACTTGCCGGTAATCCTCCTCGTAGGCCGCCAGCGATGCTTCATCGGCCCGATCCAGGGACGCAGCCTGCCCGGCAAGACGAGGAGCCGCCAGCCGTTGGAGCGTCTCCAGTGGCCATCCCGCCACCCGAACCACTGCCGCGGGCGCGAGCTCGAATGCGCTCATGGCGCATTTTCCAGGATGAAGTCGTGGACGGTGTGGATCGCCCTATGGTTGTCCATCGCTTCATCGATGGCCTCCTGGTAATGTTCCTGCACCTTGGTGAGGGCAGCGAAATCGCGCATCATGGCCATGAAGCGCTCCAGGCCCATCCCCGAATATGCAAGCCACTCGGCGAAGCGCTCCA
>JAQTSI010000446.1 GCA_028711365.1 Methylococcaceae bacterium | reverse complement strand
GTGACATGCGAAATCACCACAAAGCGCTTACGAGGATCCTTGACCGCACGCCACGCGACCTCCGTTGAAATGAACTCCACGGGGTCGGTGGGCTTGGACGGCTTACTGCTTTGGTTCCCACGCTCGCGCGTGAAATAGAAAATGCGCCCATCCGGGCGATGCCAACGCAACGTAGCTTGATCTTCTTCGATAAGCGCCGATGAGAAAAACGGAATGCTCCAGCCTCGTCCGAGGGGGCTGGATAATGATGGCGGACGCGGATCGCTCGTAAAATCCAGCCGCAACGGAATGGCATTCCCGTTAAGCTTAATACTCCCCAACGGTGCCGTCCAAATCGCGTAGCCAAGGATGTCGGCTGAGCCGATAGCCCTAGGCTCGTGCTTAAAGGTAAAGCCAGCTTGGGCGTGGGCGTATGTTCCGCACAACACCAAAGAGGCAATCGCCGTTACGGCCGGGCTCAGGCACCGACAAGCATACTGGATAACCCTGATGACCATCTCCTGCTATTCCGCAACAGACTTGGCTTCAGGAACCCCCTTGGTGCTGGTCTTAGCAACGGGAACCTTAACGCGCTTATCCGGGATGGTAGCGGCACCATCCACGATCATAGCCTCTGGCATTGAGCCACCTCCGACTGGTGGGTAAGGAGACGTGCAAGGAGGATTTCCTGGGTTAGGAGTCGTCGGCGAATCGCACGGCACACAGGTTTGAGAATAAGTAGCAGATGACGAAAGGCCTAGTCCCAGCAGAAGGACAAGATGCTTAGTTGAAATTTTCATAATACGAAAGGGACAGCGGAAATCACCGGGAAATGCAGCGTTGTCGTATCTGCCACGCAACACCTGCAAATAGTTAAATTTAGCTATTCAGGCCTATCGAACTTCATGATCCATTACTCCTATGTGGAGCGCCTCCCTCCACTTTCAATACGGTGAAATCATCCGCACCACAGCACCTACGCTTTCCGATCCTGAGGATCCTCGTGGTAGACGACCACGAAGGGATTCGCGATGTGATCCGACAGGTGTTGGCCGACATGCACCATCAGGTCTTTGCCGAATGCGGTGATGGTCATCAGGCACTGGAGTTGATTCGATCCCATAAACCGGATCTCGTGGTGCTTGACCTTGCCTTGCCGGAATTGGACGGGCTGGAAGTCGCCCGACAAGCCAGACGGGATGGTTTTACGGGTAGATTCCTCGTGCTGACCGCACAAATGCAGCCCCATGTCCTGCGACGCCTCCATGAGTTGCGGATCGAAGGCGTGATCAGCAAGCTCGCAGGCATTCGAGTCTGGCGAGAGGGTCTTCAAGCGGTGCTGTCAGGCAAACCGTATCGATGCGATCACATCAGCCAGGCCATGACGGCCATCCTTACGAATCCAGATTGCCCTTCGCGCATACTCAGTGACCGAGAAATCGAGATCTTGGGTCACATCGGCCATGCCTTGAGCAATCAAGAAATCGGGCATCGTCTCCACATTTCCCCCCACACCGTTCAGGCAACACGCATCAAACTGCTGCATAAGCTCAACCTGCCCGACACGCCGAACTTGGTAAAGTTTGCCCAAGAGCAAGGCTATGCAGCGTTTCCGCTGAGCACGCGTTCTGTTCGGAACTCACCCGCCCCGCCAGATGGGCCTGCCCGCCATGAATGAACAGACCTCAGCGCCGGCACTTGTCCGAGACAATCGCTTAACCGCAACCTCGAAGACAATAGTGACATCAATGGCCTTCGGTATCGCGGCACGTATCGGGCTGGCCGCTTTGTTTCTCTGGGCGGGTATTCGCAAGGCGGGGGAACCGGAGCTGTTTTTGCAGGACATCGAATCCTACGAAATCCTCCCATACCGTTGGGCATGGCTCATGTCGATCTGGCTACCCTATCTTGAAATCACCGCAGCCGCCGCTCTGCTGACGACCCGTAAGTGGGCGCAGTCCGGCGCGCTGGTTCTGGGCGGTCTGTTATTGGCCTTCCTTGGCGCCATCATCTCGGCATGGGCGCGCGGGCTGACGCTTTCCTGCGGCTGCTTCGGCGTATCGTCGGAACCCTCGAACTACCCGTGGCTGGTGGCTCGCGACCTTCTGCTGCTGGGACTCACCGCCTTCATTTTTTCAACCACCCTCACGAAAGACACGAAACGTTCATGACGCAAAAACCGAAGAGCAAAGGCCCCCTCGTAACCGGGGGAATCGTAACCGGAGTGGTCGTGCTGGGATTGGCGGGCTTTTTCGCCTGGAAGGCCGTCGCGCCGTCCGCGGCGCAACTCCCCGTGACAACCTATCTGGCCAATGCGCGCGGCTTGGCCGGGAACCGCTATGCGTTTCAGGCGCGCATCGAGCGGCAGATCGACAATCGCCCAGGCGTGGGCCGGATTATCCTCGCGCGCGAAACCTCGACTGGCAGCCCGGTCCCGTTTCTCGACGGCGGCAAGGCGCTGTCCTTCAACCCCGAGCCGGGGCAGCTCTACAAACTCACCGTGCAGGTGGCGCTGGATGGCCTGCTGGAACTGACCGACGCACGAAAACTGTAAGGCCGGATTGGCCAAAAAAAGGCACATAATGCGCAAAAAAAATCAGATCATTTTCATCGGAATATTCATCACCGGCGGAGCCTTTGTTTACGCTCAAACACCCACCGAACCCGCGAAAGCCACCGAGACCGCGCCGCCGAGCC
>JAQTSI010000175.1 GCA_028711365.1 Methylococcaceae bacterium | reverse complement strand
GACGATACGCCGAACCGAGGAACGAGGCCGAAGCCCAATTGGCCGCGATCTGGGCCGAGGTGCTGAGAATCGGGCGGGTCGGTATCCACGACAATTTCTTCGCCTTGGGCGGGGATTCCATCCTCAGTATCCAGATGGCGAGCCGCGCCCGGCGGGTCGGCTTGAACCTGGCACCGCGGCAGATATTCCAGCACCAGACGGTAGCGGAACTGGCCCTGGTGGTGGAACGGGAAGTCGAATTCTCTGCCGAGCAGGGGGAAATCAGCGGCCCCATGCCCCTGACTCCGGTGCAACAGCGCTTTCTTGATCAGGATCTCGCCAATCCCCACCACTGGAATCAGGCTTTGCTGCTGGAAGTGCTGCACCCGTTCGAGCCGGACCGGCTGGAATGGGCCGTTGAGCGCCTGGTCAGCCATCACGATATGCTGCGCTTTAGCTGTGTACGCGAAGCGGGGGGCTGGAAGGCGGCCTGCCGGCCAGTCGAAGGGCAGCCGATCTTTCATCGCGAAGACTTGTCCGCCTTTCCCGACACGGCGTTGACCGAGCGAGTGGAGCATTGGCAGCGGCAGATCGATCTCGCCGAAGGTCCCATCATTCGGGTGGTATGGTTCGATCTCGGACAGGGACGCGGCGCCAGGCTGCTGATGATCATCCATCATTTGGCCATGGACATCGCGAGTTGGCGCATCCTCCTGGACGATCTCGTGTCGATCCACGATCAACGGGCGGAAGGGGTCGAAACCGCATTGCAGGCCAAGACCACCTCCTATCGGCAATGGGCGGCCCGCTTGCAGGACTACGCCAAAACGCTCACCGGGATCCTCGATCCGTTGCAGCCTAGGGAACCGGTGGATCGGGCGTTTCCGGTCGACGATCCGGAAGGCTCGAACTGCGAGGCCGACGCCGTCACCCATACGGTCAAACTCTCCGAATCCTTGACCCGCGCCCTGGTGCGGGATTCCGCCGCGGCTTACCGCACCAGCATCCAGGAATTGCTGCTGGTCGCCGTCGTCCAGGGCCTCGCCGGGCATTTCGGCTTGCCTCGCCTGCGGCTGGAAGTCGAATCCCACAACCGCGACGGCGGCCCTTTCCCGGATTTCGATTTCACCCGGACCGTGGGCCGGTTCACCACCGCCTACCCGGTTGTCTTCGACCACGATCCGGCTCTTTCGACCGGCGCCCTGATCAAGAAGTTCAAGGAGCAGTTCCGGCGGCAAACCGCGGCGGGCTTCGACTACACCCTGTGGCACTGGCTCGGCGAAGGCCGGGAACAGGCCGCGCAATCTTCGGCCTGCCCGATCCTGTTCAATTACCTAGGCCATCGTGAGTCGGGCACCGCCGCCCACGCCTATTTCCGGCAATGCGATTTGGCGCCGGGAGTCACCCGCGCTGCGGCCAACCGGCGCGCCTACGAACTGGCGATCACCGCCGAGATCAGCGGAGGCTGCCTGCAGTTTTCCTGGACCTACAGCCAGGCGCGTCATGCCGACGCGACCCTGGATCGGCTCGCAGCCGCCGTGGCCGGCAGCCTGGAGGCTTTGGTGGCGCACTGTCTCCGAGCCGACGCGGCGGGACTCACGCCGTCCGATTTCCCCTTGGCGAAACTGAGCGGCGTGGAACTCGACGGTCTGCCTTATCCGCCGAGAAACATCGAGGACATCTATCCCTTAGGCCCCATGCAGGAAGGCATGTTGTTCCACTCCCTGATGTATCCGGGTTCGGGTATCTACCACATGCTCGACCGCTACGAAATCGATGGAGAGGTCGAGGTCGAAGCCTTCCGGGAAGCCTGGCAGGAGGTATTGGATCGGCACTCGATTCTGCGCACTTCGTTTCTCTGGGAAGACTATGCGAGACCGCACCAATTCGTGCATAAACAAGTGGCGCTGCCGTTCGATTACCAGGATTGGCGGGGATTGGCGATAGCCGAGCAGGAACGGCGATTCGAGGCCTTGATCGAGAACGAGCTGAAAACGGGCTTCGATTTCAAGACCCCGCCCTTGATGCGGATAGGCTTGGTCCGATTCGGCGAGCGCCGCTACCGCTTCATCCGCAGCCATCACCATATCCTCATGGATGCCTGGTGCAAGTCGCCGGTCCTGCTGGAATTTCGGGCCCGTTACGAGCGCCGGCTGGCCGGCGGAACGAGTAACCCGACGGACTTCCAGCCGCTCGGCGCCGGGGATATGGCGGTGCCTTACCGCGATTACATCGCCTGGCTGGAAATGCAGGACATCCAAGCGGCGGAGGATTTCTGGCGACGCTATCTGGAAGGATTCACCGAACTCACGCCGCTGGTCGTGGATAAGCCAGCCTTGGAAGGAAACGGAAAGACCAGTCGAGTACGCGATCGGGTGGCCTTGTTGTCGGAGGAGGACACCCTGGCCTTGAACAGTCTGTCGCAACGCTACCGGCTGACCCCGAACAGCTTTTTGCAGGCGGCCTGGGCACTGTTGCTGGCCCACTATTCCGGGCGCGACGAAATCCTGTTCGGCGTGACCGTGGCGGGCCGACCGACCGATCTACTCGGCGTGGAGACGGCCCTGGGGCTGTTCATCAACAGCCTGCCGCTGCGGATCGAGGTGAAACCGGAGCAAACGGTGCTCGAGTTTCTGCATCACCTGCTCTATCTCAACCTCGAATTGCGCCAATACGAATACTTGCCTCTGGTGCGCATTCAGGCCCTGAGCAGCCTGCCCAGGGGCCAGGCGCTCTTCCAGCATTTGTTCGTGTTCGAAAACGCCCCCGTCGATCCGACGCTCAGAAATTCCAAGGACGTGCTGAATATCGTCTCCGATCAGCACCGGACCCACGCCAATTACCCGATCACCGCAGTGCTGGTTCCCGGCCCCCGGTTTCACCTGCAAATCACCTACGACGTCGACCGCTTCGAGGCGCTTGCCGTGGAACGGATGCTGGGACATTTCAAGACTCTCCTGGAAGGCATCATTCACCAGCCGCAGGCCCGTTTGGGCGTGATAGCGATGCTGAGCGACGACGAACTCGACGGGATTCGGAAATTGTGGAGCGGCGCAGATCATCCCTATCCGGAACCCCGCGATTTCGTTTCCCGCTTCGAGGCGCAAGCGGCATCGACGCCCGAGGCGGTGGCCGCCGCTTGCCAAGGCGAGGTGCTGAACTACCGTGAACTCAACCTGCGGGTCAACCGCCTGGCCCATGCCTTGCGGGCCGAGGGGATAGGCCCCGAATCCCTGGTCGCCCTGCTGGCCGAGCGCGGCATCGATTTCCTGGTGATGATGCTGGGCGTCTTCAAAGCCGGCGGCGCCTATCTGCCCCTAGACCCCACCCACCCCGACACGCGGCTGACCCAAGTCCTGGAAGAAGCACGTTGCGAGTGGCTGCTGGCCGGCGAAGCCTACCGACAGCGGGCCGAGGCCCTGGGACTGAGGCTGGACCTGCGGGTTTCGGTCAGGGCGCTGGCCGTTCTGGAGGCGGCGGCAATCCCCGGCGGTAATCCCGTCCGGCTGCACGATCCTTCGAACCTGGCCGTCGCCATTTTTACCTCCGGCTCCACCGGTACCCCCAAAGGCGCCATGGTGATGCATCGCGGCATGTTCAACAACCTCATCACCAAGGTGCCCACCTTGGGACTCGGCGCGGACGATGTCATCGCCCAAACCGCCGGGCAATGTTTCGACATTTCCGTCTGGCAGCACCTGACGGCCCTGGTTTGCGGCGGACGGGTGGAGATTTTCCCGGACGAACAGGCGAAGGATCCGCGCTTGCTGCTGCGCCGGCTGGCCGAATGCGACGTCACCATCCTGGAAGCGGTTCCCTCGATGATCCAGGCCATGCTGGACATCTCCGCGGATCTCGAATTGCCGCGGCTGCGCTGGCTGATCGCGAGCGGCGAGGCCTTCGCGCCGGAACTGTGTCGGCGCTGGATGGAGCGCTTCCCGGCGATACGCGTGCTCAACGCCTACGGTCCTGCGGAATGTTCGGACGATGTTTCCTATCACGAGATACGAACGGCGCCCGGCGCGATCGACACGACGGTCCCTATCGGCCGCCCCGTGCATAACATCCGGCTCTACCTCCTGGACCCTTGGCTTGCACCGGTCCCGGTGGGCGTTCCGGGCGAAGTGTGCGTGGCCGGCATCCAGGTCGGGAGGGGTTATCTCCACCAGCGCGGGTCGACGGCGGAAACCTTCATTCCCGATCCGCTCGACGGCTGCGGCGAACGCCTGTACCGCACCGGCGATCTCGGACGTTATCGCGAGGACGGCACCCTCGAGTTCCTGGGGCGACTCAACCACCAGGTCAAGATCCGGGGCGTCCGCATCGAACCGGGCGAGATCGAAGCGCAACTCCTGCTGCACCCCTGGGTGGAACAGGCGGTGGTGGTGGCGGGCGACGACGGCGTCGGCACCAAGCGCTTGGTGGCCTACCTGATGAGCAACGAGGATGGGGTCGACGCAACCCTGTTGAACGAAACCCTGCGAAGCCACCTATCGTCCCGGCTGCCGGCGGTCCTGGTGCCGTCGGTGTTCGTCCGTCTCGCCGCCATGCCCTTGAACGCCAACGGCAAGATCGACCGCAAGGCGCTACCCGCCCCGGACTTTTCCGGCCAGATGGAAGCGCGATATGTGGCGCCGAGAAATACCGCCGAGGAGATTCTCTGCGGCATCTGGCAGGAAGTGTTGGGAGTCGGACGGGTCGGCGTGGAAGACAGCTTTTTCGATCTAGGCGGGCACTCCCTCCTGGTCGTGCAAGTGCTGTCCCGGATCCGCACCGCTTTCGGCATCGAGGTGCCGTTGCGCCGGGTATTCGACGCGCCCACGGTGGCCCGGCTCGCCGATGTGGTCGAAGAGTGCCTGATCGAGCGGCTCGACGCACTTTCCGAAGAAGAGGCACAAGCCTGGCTGGCCGACGATTCATGAACTCTATGACGCCCGATTCGATCATCTGAGCAACCTATCAAGAGCAATAGAAAAACGACCATGACGACGCTACGCAACTTGAGATTCACCACGGTTTTATGTTTGGCACGGCCAACTTTCAGCCGGCGCAACCTGGCTCTCGCCACCACCCTCGCCGCTTGCATGCCGGCAATGTCCATCGGCGCGGAAGCGGAGGCGCCGATTCCTTTCGATATCCCGGCGCAGGATCTGACCCGCGCCCTGTCCGCCTTCACGGCGCAGAGCCATGTTCAGGTCCTATATGAAGGCGAAATCACCCAGGGTCTGCGCAGTGCCCCCCTCAAAGGCAGCTATTCCCCGGAAAAAGCCTTGAAGGCACTGTTGACCGCGATACCCGTGCAAGCCCGTTTTACCGGCAGGCGGACGGCAACCCTGGAACGGGGAGGGAAATCGCTCCCCCTCGAAAGCAACTCCGGCGATGCGATCGCGCTCGGGAAAGTGACGGTGAGGGCCAGCGCCGATAAAGGCGAACTCGACCCTTACAACAAGATCTACTCCGTTCCGAACAGCAGTGCGGCAACCAAGACCGATACGCCGCTGATCGAAACGCCGGTATCCGTTCAAGTGATTCCCTATCAAGTGTTGCAGGACCAAAAGAGCTATCGATTGCAAGATGCACTGGAAAATGTCAGCGGCGTTCGTCCGAACAAGACATTGGGATTTCGGGAACGATATATCATCCGGGGATTCAAGGGCGGTGAGAATTTCTATCGGAACGGCCTGCGCGTGGCTTCCAGTGGCTATAGCCAGAGTTTCGAAACCGCCGACATCGACCGGATCGAAGTCATGAAAGGCCCGGCCTCGGTTCTTTATGGGCGGGGAGAGCCTTCCGGCGCGATAGGGTTCATCACCAAACGTCCTCTCGATGGCAAGTTCTACTCGATCGAACAGAATTTCGGTTCATACGATTACTATCGTACCAATTTGGATATCGGCAGCCCGCTCACCGAGGACGGCTCACTGGCTTACCGCATCAGCGGAGCCTACACCAATACCGCCTCGTTCAGAGATTTTGCTTCGCTGGATGGCCTCGTCATATATCCCACGTTGCGATGGCGGCCCACGAACAGTACGGAAATCAACCTGGGCCTCGAAGTCATCTATCAAGATTTTCATGCCGATTTCGGAATACCCGCGGTGGGCAAACGTCCGGCCTCCATTCCCATCAGCCGTTCGCTTCAGGACCCGAACGATCCCAAAGACAACCAGAATACGATCAACCTCGACTATAGCCTGCGCCATAAATTCAATGAAAACTGGGCTATTACCAACCGTTTCCTGACATCCCACCAACATGCAAATAATAACGACATTTCTCCATCGGCTCTGCGCAGCGACGGCAAAACCCTGGATAGAAACATATCGAACCAAGATTACGACTTGGAAAAATATACCACCAACGTGGATTTGACTGGCAAATTCCATACTGGATTCGCCAAACATGAGGTATTGGCCGGCATCGACTACTATCGCGATTCGTCAACCTACTTTTGGGATCCTGTCCAGTTCAATAATGTCGATCCAAGTTATGCGATCGACATAACCAATCCGAGATATTACGGGATCAATCCGTCGCGGTTTTACGTTCGTCCCGGCGCCATCAACCCCCAATCCAAAGCGCAAGAGGAATGGTATGGCGTGTATTTCCAGGATCAAATCACGCTGTGGGAAAAACTGCATATCCTCGCCGGAGGCCGGCAAGATTGGGTAGATCGAAGCAATCACAACTTCATCAGAGGCCTTACGAAACAGACCCATGAGGAAAGTTTCAGTCCGCGCGCCGGCGTTCTATACGAAGTTCAACCTTGGCTGTCGGTCTACGGGAACTGGTCGCGTTCTTTCGGTGTGAACAATGGCCTGGATAAAGCGGGAAATCCGCTGAGCCCGGAGAAAGGGGAAGCTTATGAAGGGGGGCTAAAAGGCCTGTGGCTGGATGGGCGCTTGACCGGAACTTTGGCCTTTTACCATATCGTCAAGTCGAATATCCTCACCCCCGACTATACCACCAAAGACCCTAACGACTACGCAACGATAGGCGAGGCGCGCAGCCGCGGCATCGAGTTCGATATGAGCGGCCGGCTCACCGAAAACTTGGACTTGATCGCCAGTTACGCTTATACCGACGCCCGGGTCACCAAGGATGGGGATGGAAACAAAGGCAAACGCCTACAGGGTGCACCGGAACATTCCGGTCGTGTTTGGCTCAAGTATGAGTTCCCGGAGAACTCCGGCTTAGGCGGATTTAGCTTTGGCGGCGGACCTTACCTGGTAGGCAGCCGAGCCGGCGATACCCCTAATAGTTACATGCTGCCTGGCTTCGTACGCTTGGATGCTTTTTTGGGGTATCGACTGAAAGTCGGAAAAACCCCGCTACTCGCCCAAGTCAATATCCGAAACCTGCTCGACAAACGGTATTACGATTCGTCCGACCAAGGAGCGAATGCCGATCCGCGAGTATCCATCTACCCCGGCGAACCGCTTACGGTGATCGGCTCACTGAAAGTCGAATATTGATGGCTGCAAATTCAAAACCAGCCATGGCCACATTCCTCTGAGAAAGGCCACCAGGGATTATATATTTCGATTCCCCGCCAAGAAGAGAAAAACCATTATGACGACGATCGACTCTGCGCCGCCTGCCGAATCTTCCATCCCCGCGGGAATGGGCACCGCCTGCAGCGGGCACTACGGCGCGGCGGGGAAATCCGGGCCGGATCAGGGCAAGGATCCGGGAACCTGGCGACCGCTGCTTGCCGGGACGAACGGGGTCATTGCCGCAGTCTTCGCAACCTGCTGGCCGCTTGCCGAACTCAAGGCTGGACCGGCGGTGCAAGACACCGCGTCGCCCGCAGAATCGACGATTCGATTCGACATCCCGGCGCAAGACTTAGCCCCCGCCCTAGGAGCGTTCACCCGCCAAAGCCGGGTTCAGTTCCTCTACGAGGGAGACCTCGCCAAAAACCTGCGTAGCGCACCGGTCAACGGCGCCTACCCCCCCGTTCAGGCGTTACAGATCCTGTTGACGGGAACTCCGCTGCAATCACACTTCACCGGCCCACGCACGGTCACCCTGAAACGCAAGAGCCAACCCGTCGAGTTGGAAAACCCTTCGGGCAACGCCACCCTGCTCGGCAAGGTGACGGTGAGCGCCAAGGCCACCACCGGCTATGACCCGAACGATCCTTATGACCAGACCTACGCGATTGCGAATTCGACCAGCGCCACCAAAACCGATACCCCGATCATGGACACGCCGGTTTCCGTTCAGGTGGAGTATTGAGCGTGACTCAGGAAACTTTTTCGCCGGCGGTTGACGAAAATCCCGCGCATGGGCATTCGGCAAAAGCCGCGCTGGATTCTTCGGTCGGCAGGGACGGGGCCAACAACTCTCGCCTAGCCCGCTTGAAGGCGCGCCGCAAGCTGTGGCTGCAGGTTCACCTATGGCTGGGCCTGATCGCGGGGGCCTGGCTGGTCGTCATCGGCCTGACCGGCAGCATCCTGGTGTTCTGCCAGGAGATCGACGAACTCCTGAATCCTGGCTTGATGGCGGTGACGCCTCGGCCCGGAGGCGAGGCGGCCTTTCGCCCCCTGGACGAGATCATCGCGGCGGCCCGCAAGGCCGTACCGGCGGACGCGAAGCAGGGGTTCGGGTTTTATCCCAGACACGACGCAGTGGCCTACAAGCTGGCGTTCTCGGTACCGGCGAAAGCAGGGGGCGGTACGGATGAACGGCAGGTTCTCGTCGACCCCTACAGCGCCGAAGTACTCGGAACACGCCTGCTCAAGGCGGCGGGCGACAAGCTGCCCCGCACCTTCATCGGCCTGGTCTTCGAACTGCACTACGACCTCTGGTTGGGATGGGATACCGGCGGCCCCCTCGTCGGCATCGTCTGCGTACTATTGATCGTCTCGGTCCTGACCGGCCTCATCGTGTGGTGGCCGTTGACCGGCAAATGGCGGCAGGCATTGACCCTCAAACGGGGCGCCAGCACCGAACGATGGGTGTTCGACCTGCACAAGACCACCGGCCTGTACACGGCGCTGGTGCTGCTGGCGCTGCTGGAATCGGGGATTTACATGAACCTGCCGGAGCAGTTCTACACCCTGGTCCGAGTCTTCTCCCCCGCGGTGAACCGGTACCAAGTGAAATCCGCACCGCCCTACGACCGGCCCTCCATTACTCTGGCCGATGCGGTGCGCATCGTCGCCGCCCGCTACCCCGAAGGCCGCTACGACTGGCTCTATGGGGTCACCGAGCCGGATAGCGCTTACACGGTCTGCAAGCATGGCCTAGCCCACTTGAGCCGTTTCGTCGGTCGGGCTTGTGTGGTGGTGGATCGGTACAGCGGAGAAATCCTCCATGTGCAGGGCCCGGATGCCGGCACCGCCGGCGACCGCTTCGTGCTGTGGCAATGGCCGCTCCATTCCGGCCAAGCCTTCGGCTGGACCGGGCGGATGCTGGTCTTCCTGGCAGGACTGGCCTGCCCCGTCATCTACATTACCGGGGTTATACGTTGGATGCAGAAAAGACGTGCAAAAGCGACTTAATCCAAGCAATGCAGATAACATAATAGGGTGGGAACGTGAACCTAGCGTATTCTTTCGACAATTTATTAGACTTCAACCAATCAACAGCGGTATGCCGCGACCTGTGTAAATTCATTAGAGTTGTTTCCATTGATAAGTCAATGATTAGAAATATATTTGAAAAATACGCCGCCTGGATAATGACCTGGCGGCGGCTCCCGAGATAGGCCAATCTTTGGCGCCCGGTTCGGGAGGAATAACCACGCCGGTATTGGAACTTTCTCAGGTGCGTTACAGTTATCATGGCGAGGAAAAACGCTTCGAATTCACCTTGGGCCCATTGAACCTGATCATTCATCCCGGCGAACTGGTTTTCTTGATCGGTGGTAACGGCAGTGGAAAATCGACCCTGGCTTTATTGATGGTCGGTTTATACCGTCCCGAAAGCGGAATAATCCGATTGGATGGCGAAACCATAACCGAAGACAAGATAGAAAAATACCGGCAACATTTTTCGGCCGTTTTCTTCGACTTTTTCCTGTTCGAAAGCCTATTGGGTTTCGACAAGCTCGGAATCGACGAGCAGGTACAGGAATATCTGAAATTGCTGGACCTCGATCATAAGGTCACCATCAAGGGTGGAAAGTTTTCCACGCTGGGTCTATCCCAAGGGCAACGCAAACGCCTCGCCCTTCTGGTGGCTTATTTGGAGGACCGTCCTTTTTACGTCTTCGACGAATGGGCGGCAGATCAGGACCCGGTATTCAAGAAGATTTTTTACGGAGAGATTCTCGCCTCATTAAAATCCCGAGGAAAAACGGTAATCGTGATTACCCATGACGACGCTTATTTTGGCTCTTTGGGAACTTGCATGGCAAATAAAAAGACTAAGTAAAACAGATGTTTGCTAAGGCTGATAGGGCGGTTTGGAAGCGAGGTGTGCCATGACCGAGTATGTCATGATTCCCCTTGATATTGA
>JAQTSI010000445.1 GCA_028711365.1 Methylococcaceae bacterium | reverse complement strand
ACTCGCTGGCCCTTTTTCTGGTGCTGCGGGCGGGCTACGGCGCGCTGAGTTCGCTGGTAGTCGGCTACCCGCTGATTATTGCCGCCTCCGCCTTGTGGTTCCGGGTGCGGTTCGTGTGGTTCATCACGCTGCTGTCTCTTCTGTCGTACGGCATGCTGGTGATCGACCTTTACTGCTGGCACCCGTTGCTGCAAGAAAAGGCGTATGCCGGTGCGGATCGCCACGTGGTTTTCGCGCTGGCGATCATTCTGATGGGCGCGATCATCGGCTATCTAGTCCGGCGGGTGCGGACGTTGAGCAGCTTCTATGGCCGGCCACTCTAGTCCCGAAACAAGCGAACCTTTCACGCTGATTGTATGAAAAAACTCGAAACCGCCCTTGTTTTCGCGGATATAATGGGTGCGTTGAACAAACCCATTCCACGAAGCAAGGAGGATTTCGAGTGAAACGCAGTATATCGAAATGTTTGCGGCAAGCCAAGCGGCGGATCGCCCGACGATTGGACAAAAACGACAATCGGGGATGCGATCGGCCTATCATGACCGCCTCGAACATCCACTACGAGATTGCCGACCGCACGCGGGCAACCGCCCACGGCGGCATTGGCGCGATCCACCTGCTCGTGCGGAAGCTCGGGCTCGATCAGGCGATCAACGCGCATCTCGGCCTGTTGAAGATCCATTTGCCTTACCACGACTCTGACCACGTGTTGAACATCGCCTACAACCTGCTGGCTGGGGGAACGTGTTTGGAGCACCTGGAACTGCTTCGCAACGACGAGGCGTACCTCAATGCCCTGGGAGCTCGGCGTGTTCCCGATCCGACCACTGCTGGCGACTATTGCCGTCGCTTCGACACGGCTGCCATTTTTCACTTGCAGGCGATCTTCAACGCGATCCGCGGGAAGGTCTGGCAGCAGCAGCCCAAGTCGTTCTTTGGCGAGGCGATCCTTGAGGCCGACGGCACGATGGTCGAAACCACCGGCGAGTGCAAAGAGGGCATGGACATCAACCACAAAGGCCAGTGGGGCTATCACGCCTTGGTCCTTTCGCTGGCCAACACGGGCGAGCCGCTGTTCGTGGTCAATCGCAGCGGAAATCGGCCCAGCCATGAACAGGCGGCCTTCTACTTCGACCGGGCGATCTCGCTGTGTCGCCAGGCAGGCTTCCAAAAGATCCGCCTGCGAGGCGACACCGACTTCACGCAGACCGAGCACCTGGACGCCTGGGACAGGCAGGGTGTGAAGTTCGTCTTTGGCATCGACGCCACGAAGAAGCTCTACGAGCTGGCGGGTAATCTTCCGCCCGATACCTGGAAAACGCTGGTTCGCCGGGCAAAACACCAAGTCAAAACCCGCCCGAGACAACGTCCACCGAACGTCAAGCAACAAGTGGTCGAGGCCCGCGAGTTTGAAGACATTCGTCTGGTGAAGGAGCACGTGGCCGAGTTCTGCTATCGGCCGGTGAAGTGCAAGAGGGCCTATCGCGTGGTGGTGGTGTGGAAGGAGTTGGATGTCTACCGTGGACAGCAGCGGCTTTTCGACGACGCGCGCTGCTTCTTCTACATCAGCAACGATGCGGAGAAATCCGCCGAAGCGATCGTCTTCGACGCCAACCATCGCTGCAATCAGGAGAACCTGCTGGGGCAACTCAAGAGCGGCGTTCGTTCGCTGACAGCACCGGTGGACAGCCTGTTGTCGAACTGGGCCTACATGGTGATAGGGTCGTTGGCCTGGAGTCTGAAGGCATGGAGCGCGCTGATGTTGCCGGAGGCGGGTCGTTGGCGGGAAGTGCATCGGGAGGAGAAACGGAAGTTGTTGCGGATGGACTTCAGCACGTTCCGGGCCGCGATGATGAGGATTCCGGCGCAGATTCTCTCGACGGGGCGGCGGATTGTTTACCGGCTGTTGGCGTGGAATCCTTGGCAACATGTGTTCTTCCGCCTGTTGGACCAGCTTGGCAGGCCGTTGCGTTGCTGAGAGTGGCATCCTGAAGCCGGAGTCTGGACGCTCCGGTCCGTTTTCACCCCCAACCGCACCGAGTGTAACTGAGTTCGACATGAAACACGAAACAAAACGACACTTCTCACCGACGTTCCTACCGTCGGCCGCTGACAGTGCCGTCTGATATTTTGATTGAACAACCATGCCGAACGCCTCCGGCGTTCGCTTGTTTAAGGTCTAGACACATACCAGTTCGACACACTGGACTATTTCACCATGATGGCCAGACGCAAGAAGATCGAGGTAGTCGCATGAATCGGCGAAAAGACTCAACGGTGCAGATGATCCCGATCGACCAAATCACGGTATTGAATCCCCGGCAACGGGGCAAGAAGAAGTTTCAGCAGATTACGGCCAACATCGGCCAGTTGGGGCTGAAGAAGCCCATTACCGTCGCCCTGAGCCAGAATGGAGATCATCGTACCAAATACAGTCTTGCCTGTGGGCAAGGGCGTCTGGAAGCCTTCCTATCGCTCGGCCAAACGGAAATCCCGGCAATTCTCATCGAAGCCCCAAAGGATGATCTCCTATTGATGAGCTTGGTCGAAAACCTCGCCCGCCGGCAGCATACAACTGTGGACCGGGCCAAGGAAATCGGCGATCTCAAAGACCGCGGCTGTTCATCAAGCGACATCGCCCGCAAGACAGGGCTGGATGCTTCCTACGTCAATGGGAT
>JAQTSI010000174.1 GCA_028711365.1 Methylococcaceae bacterium | reverse complement strand
GGGTCTTCACCGTCACAGGAATGGCAATCGCCCCCCTCATCGTCGCCACGCATTCGGCCACTAATTCGGGCTCCAGCATCAGGCAGGCGCCGAAGCGGCCATTCTGCACGCGATCGCTGGGACAGCCCACGTTCAGGTTCACTTCGTCGTAGCCGAAATCCTCGGCGATGCGGGCGCACTCGGCCAAAGCCTTAGGATCGCTCCCCCCCAACTGCAAGGCCACGGGATGTTCGCTGGCATCGTAGGCCAACAGCCGTTCGCGCTCGCCGCGTAACACCGCCCCCGTCGTGATCATCTCCGTATAGAGGAAAATGTGGCGGGAAATCAGGCGCAGAAAAAACCGGAAGTGCCTATCCGACCATTCCAACATCGGGGCCAGGCATAGACGGTGAGGCTTGAATGGATTGGAATTCAAGGGTCGTTATTTATACTTGATCTTGAACAGTAAAATGGTGGCCGCCAAAGCCAGGGTGACCAGATTGGCGAGAATGATCGGGACATTCGCGATCCCGATGCCATAGATCAGCCAACATAAAACGCCCGCCGTGAAGATGACATACATCCACAGGGAAATGCTGGCGGTATCCTTGGTTTTTATCGTCTTCAAGGCCTGCGGCACGAACGCCGCCGTGGTTAAAATCGCGGCGATGAAGCCTACAAAATGGATCATTGGGTCTATCCTCTAGGGAGCGGTTGATGGCGCGTCGATCGATGTCATTTCCGTCGATCCCCAATCAGGCTCCAACATTCTCGGCCACGGCAACGCCTGAAACAAGCCAAAATCCGTCCTGCCATTGCCGGCGGCTGCCGCTCGAGGACTTGAATTTGTTCTGCATCGATCGCATATTAGCATTCTCTAAGCTTTCAAAATCGGAGTCTACCATGACCGCAGACCGCATCGTCCGTATCGTCGCCGGCTTCTTCGTCCTGCTTTCCTTGAGTTTGGGCGTGGAAGCCAGCCCCTTGTTCCATAGCGCCTACTGGCTATGGTTCACCGCCTTCGTAGGCGCCAACCTGCTCCAAAGCGGTTTCACCCGATTCTGCCCCTTGGAACTGTTGCTGAAAAAACTGGGCATCGCCTCATCCTGCGGAACCCAGCCATGAATAAAGTATTGATGTACTGCACCGCGATCTGCCCCTTCTGCGTCATGGCGGAGCGATTGTTGCGCACCAAGGGGGTGGAGGAAATCGAGAAAATCCGCGTCGACCTCGATCCTGGCAGGCGCATCGAGATGATGGAGAAAACCCGCCGCCGCACCGTGCCGCAAATCTATATCGGGGCGACCCATGTGGGCGGTTTCGACGAACTTGCCGCCCTAAACCATGCGGGCGAATTGGACGCGCTGCTGGCCGAAGCGGGTTGAGATGAGATCAAAACCGCCATCAGCCCCGCAGACTGATGACGGGCCAGCCTTTTTCCGCCGCCACCCTGGATAAGGTTTCGTCGGGGTCCACGGCCACCGGATGGCTCACCTGTTGCAGCAGAGGCAGGTCGTTGTGGGAGTCGCTGTAGAACCAGCTATCCTCCAAACCATGGTCATTTTTCGCCATCCACTCGCCCAAGCGCTTGACCTTGCCTTCCTGGAAGCAGGGCGTTCCCTCGAAACGTCCGGTATAACGGCCATCGCGAAATTCCGGGGTAGTGGCGATGAGATGCTCGATGCCGTACAGCTTGGCGATGGGCTCGGTGACGAAGCGGTTGGTGGCGGTGATGACCATGAGCAAGTCGCCGGCCTGGCGGTGCTTTGCGATTACCTCACAAGCCGCCGGCAGCAGGATGGGCTTGATCTTTTCCTCGATGAAATCCTCCCGCCAGGCGTAAAGCCGTTCCAGCGAATGCTCCGCCAGCGGCCTCAGCGCGAATGCCAGAAATTCCGCGATATCCAGCTTGCCTTCCCGATACAATTCATAAAAGCGGGTATTGGCCTGCTCGTAGGATTCCCGATCGACGATGCCTTTTTCCACCAGGAACCGGCCCCAGAGATAATCGCTGTCGCCGGCTAGAAGAGTGTTGTCGAGATCGAAAATGGCCAAACTCACGGGAATTCCTACGGGTTGATGGGGGGATGCACAAACGGTGTCTTGCGCTTGTAGCATAAAGCGCTGTTTTATGAAACAATCAATCTCAACTAGAGAGCCTTTTAGCAAGGCCGATATTATAGCATTCGATGAAAACGGACTGGCGGGGTTATGATCGACTCGGAGGGGTATCGCCTCAATGTAGGCATCATCCTGTGCAATGACGAAGGGCGCGTCTTCTGGGCGCGCCGCGCCGGCATGCGCTCGTGGCAATTCCCCCAGGGCGGCATCAAATTCAACGAGGCTCCCGACGAAGCCATGTATCGGGAATTGCACGAGGAAGTCGGACTGAAGAACCACCAGGTCCAACTGATCGGGCGCACCCGCGAATGGTTACACTACGAACTGCCCGAACGCTTCATCCGCAAACACTCCTATCCCCTGTGCATCGGCCAGAAACAACTGTGGTACATCCTCCGCCTGACCGGGCAGGAACGCAATATCAAACTGGACCACATGGACAAACCCGAATTCGACGCTTGGTGTTGGGTCGATTATTGGCACCCTTTGCACGACGTGGTTTATTTCAAGCGGGAAGTCTACCGCAAAGCCTTGACCGAATTGGGCGCCCACCTGGTTTCCGAGAAAGTCCCCATCAGCCCCCAAGGCTTCCTGTCGGCCCTGCAGAAAGCCTAAGGCCCGGCTGGCTTAACGATCGACGATAAGGGCAAAAAAGGCTTGCCCTTCTCCGTTCGATCCGTGCAGATGTTTCTCCTGCGCATTATCGTGTCTTGCACTCCCGAGCTTGTATCCACGATCGAAACTCCGCGACTATCGGATCGAGCCACTCAAGCCCTCAGCCGATCTCCATGGGCTGCAGGGAACCTGCCATGACATGTATCGCCATCCCAATGGCGCAATGTTGACGATCCCGGCGCATAAGCCCATTGCCCCGGAATATGTGAAGCAGTTCCTCAGGTTCACCACTCAAGGCACCATCGACTAAGCGCCAATGAACGAAGAATTCTCCGAATATCCATGCGAAATCCGCCCGCTATCGGAGGGCGGTGGCTTTCTGATCGTATTTCCCGACCTGCCCGGCTGCATGGCCGACGGAGCAACCATCGAAGAAGCCGTCACCAACGGACGCGACGCGGTGAAAGCCTGGATTTTGACCGCCCGCGAGTTTGGCGATACGGTTCCAGCGCCCGGCAGCGGCGGCGAGCCGGGGAAATTCGTCCAGCGCCTGCCAAAATCACTGCACGCCAAGCTCGCCGCCCGTGCCAGGCAAGAGGGCATGAGCCTGAACTTCCTGATGCTGGCGTTCATCGCTGAAGGATTGGGACGCCGCGAACATCATGCTTAAGGCGCAGAGCGGCCTTCAAGTTACCGGGGTGGGTTAAAATCTGCCCTACAGCGTTCAACCCAAGGCCCAGGGTAAACTGCGTTTTGGGCAATTCAACTGTCGGATTGAGCTCATCGGCAGAAGCCGGCGCGAAAATTCAAAAGCTTATAACTTTCCCGCTAGCCATTTCCAGGTAATATTACCGACCCACCAACCCTGAAAATGGGCTATAAGTTGTCATTCGCCGGCCTCCACAATCCGTGGGAAACAAGCCCGCCCACAAACTGAGCCCGCCTCCCTGCCAAGTCCACCCGACCGGCGCAGGCTCATTCTCGAGCCACCGTTTCCATGACAAGAACCACGACACCAGAACCGTCATGAACACCGACAAGGCATATTGGAAGTATTGGGGTAAAGCACGAAAGAAAGGCGAGGAAGGGACGCCTTACCATCTTTTGCCGTATCACTGTCTGGATGTGGCGGCAGTAGGGGCGGTTTACCTGCTTCACCATCCAGCCTTGCGAGCCGATTGGGCCTCGCGCCTGCAAATCACCGAAACAAGCCTATGCTATTGGTTTGTTTTCTTTCTGTCTCAGCACGACCTAGGCAAACTCAGTTATCGCTTCCAAGGATTGCGCCGGGACATTTGCTACGAGATGGGAAACCAGCAGGAGGAAGGTCGCTATCACCCGCGACACGATACGCTGGGCTATCTTCTCTGGGAGGAAAAAATCGGTCCCCTAGCCATCGAGCAGGCGTGGTTTGGTCCAGCTGCCGATCGAGTCAACCAGCGTGATTGGCGAAGAAATTTAGCCATTTGGGCGAGAACAGCCACCGGCCATCACGGCCAGCCCCCTAAAATCTCCGAACAATATTGCCTAGACCACCTGTTTTCCCAATGCGACCAGCAAGCCGCCATGCAATTTTCCATGGATTGCGCGGACTTGCTGCTGCCAGACCGCGGCATCGCCTTGCCGGATGGCCGGGCGGTTCATGAACGCCTGAAACCTTTGTCGTGGTGGTTGGCCGGCCTTGCCGTGCTGTGCGATTGGTTAGGCTCCAACCGGACTTTCTTCGATTATCAGACGAAGCCGGATGATGCCGACAAGCCTTTGGAATGCTATTGGGAAGAGGAGGCCAAGCTACGGGCGGAAAAAGCCTTGCGCCATTATGGCCTACTGCCGCCGAAGGCCGAACCGCAAACCTTGGGTAGCCTTTTTGGCTTCACGTCGCCGACCCCACTGCAACAAACCGCGGCGAACCTGCCGCTCCCCGCCGCGCCCCAGTTATTCATTTTGGAAGATGTCACCGGAGCCGGCAAAACCGAGGCAGCGCTGATGCTGGCTCACCGGCTGATCCAGTCGGGACAGGCGGACGGTTTCTATTTTGGCCTGCCGACCATGGCGACCTCGAATGCCATGTTCCGGCGCATTGTGGACAAAGGCTTAGCTCAGAAATTTTTCCAGGGCGAACCGAATTGGGTATTGGCGCATAGCGCCAGCCGCTTGGAACCGGTGATGGAAACCTTGCTGTCTGGCGGCAATGGCGAGGGCGATTATGAGGGCCGGGAAGAGCCATCCGCCGCCAACGAACGGCTGGCTTGGTTTTCCGATAACCGCAAGAAAGCCCTACTTGCCGATGTCGGCGTCGGCACGGTGGATCAGGCTTTATTGGCGGTGCTTTATAGCCGGCATCAATCCCTGCGGTTGCTGGGCTTGGCCCGCAAGGTGCTTATTGTAGATGAGGTTCATGCCGCCGATGCCTATATGCTCAAGCTATTGGAAGTCTTGCTGACTTTCCATGCCGCCTCGGGTGGCAGCGCGATTTTGCTGTCGGCGACATTGCCCCGGATCACCCGCGAAAAATTGGCCCGCGCTTACCGTATAGGCTTAGGGTTTGAAGCGCTGGCTTTGCCGAACAAAAAATATCCCCTGCTGACTCGCATCAGTCAGGATGAACCTGATGAAATATCTTTGGAAACTCGCCCGGAAGTGGCGCGAACCGTGGATATCGCCTGGGTTCATTCCGTCGAGGCCGCTGTTGAAGTTCTGCTTGCCGCCAGAGCCAAAAGCCGCTGCGCCTGCTGGATTCGCAATACCGTCGATGACGCCATCGCGGCATTTGAGCTATTGAAACAAAAGGAAGTGCCGACCGACGATTTGATGGTGTTCCACGCTCGCTTTGCGTTGGGAGATCGGCTGAAAATCGAAGACCGGGTGCTGAGAGCCTTTGGACCGGAAAGCCAAGAACAAGACCGGGCTGGAAAAGTTCTGGTGGGCACGCAGGTTTTGGAACAGTCGTTGGATTTGGATATGGATGTCATGCTGTCCGATTTGGCGCCGGTCGACCTTCTCATCCAACGGGCCGGGCGTTTATGCCGCCATGTCCGCGATGCTGCCGGCAATCCCTCCGAAGAAAATGGCCGGGGCCCCCCAAAGCTTTGGCTGTTCGCGCCAGTATTCACCGAGACGCCAGCAACCGATTGGCTCGGCGATCCCATGCCAGGAACGGCGGCGGTTTACCCGGATCATGGCCGATTGTGGCTGACAGCCAAGCTGCTGCTGGAGTCGGGAAAATTCACCATGCCCGGCGATGCCCGCAAGCTCATCGAAGGCGTTTACGGTCTGGAAGCCGAAGCCTCAATTCCTGCTGCATTCCAAAACAAGACCAATAAAGTCGAGGGCGAAAAATCCGCCAAGCAAAGCGTCGCCGCCGCCAACACCCTCACGCTGGAGCGGGGCTATGAAGATCAAGGCTTCGATCCTTGGGACGATGCCTTGATTCCAACCCGCTTAGAAGACCAGCCTTCCGTCACGGTACGGCTGGCGCGTTGGGAAGCCAGCGAGGTGAAGCCTTGGATCGCCGCGCCCAAGTTCGCCTGGGAACTGAGCCAACTCAGTGTGCGTGTTTCCTTGCTGACGGGGGAATTGGAGTCCGAAGACCAGGCGATGAAGAAAACCATCGACCACTGCCGCGAACAGATGTCGGACAAAGGTAAATGGAGCAAGCTGCTGGTGCTGAGCTCTGCGGACGGCTTGGCCTGGGGCGGGCAGGCTAGAAATAAGAAAGGTGAGGTCGTCAGTTTGGTGTATGACGAGCGGATGGGCTTGCGGCGGGCGTAGGGGCGGCAGTGCTGCCCCTGAAGACCCAACAAGAGTTGGGAACGACTCATTAAAGATGCGCTATTTGCTAGCACACTCGGTTCAGCCCATCAATTAAAGAGGCGGGAACGTTGCATAGGATACATCAAGGGGAGTAAGATGCCGCTTCAAAGGCATTATACAATCTCTTTGCTTGTACACTCTTTGTACAGGAGTAACAATGACCCAGACCGATCTTATCCGGCAGGCCAAACAGCAGGAAATGGCTAGGCATAACGACATGATGACCTTGTTGGCCGACCTTGAACGGCGTAATTTTTTCAACAAAGATCAAATTTACGGACTCCAGGAAGAGAATCTTTGGCTAAAACAGCTCGCCAACCACGATGACGAAGACTGCCGTTCATTCGCCGACACTTTGAGAGCATGACATGCCGTTTAACTTGCTGAACGAACGATTTCTTCCCATCCTCCGGGCCAATGGCGCGAAAGAACGCATCGCCCCTTGGGAAATCACCGACGGTTACGCCGACGACCCCATCGTGGCGCTGGACGCGGCGCGCCCCGACTTCAATGGCGGTGCGTTGATTCAGTTCCTAATCGGCCTGCTGCAAACCGCTTTCGCGCCGAAAGATTCTTTGGAATGGGAAGACCGGATGTTCGGCCAGCCGCCAAGCCCCGAAGAATTGAAGGCCGCATTCGCCCGTTACCAGAATGCCTTCAATCTGGACGGCGATGGCCCGCGTTTCATGCAGGATTTCGACCCGCTGACCGCGCAAAAACCCATCCCCATCACCGCCTTGCTGATTGACACCGCCGGCAGCGAAACCCATTTCATCAAGAACCTGCCGCAACAAGGTTTCTCGCCCGCCTTGGCGGCGATGGCTTTGTATTCCTTGCAGACCAACGCCCCGGCCGGCGGCGTCGGCCATCGCACTTCACTGCGGGGCGGCGGACCGTTGACCACGCTGGTGGTCTGTGCTCCGGACGATCCGATGCAACCGGCCACCCTTTGGCAAACGCTATGGCTCAATGTACTGGAGGCGTCCCATTTCAAGAGTTCTAACAACCGTCCCGAAGATATCTTCCCTTGGCTCGCCCTCACGCGGACCAGCGAGAAAAACAGCAAGACGGAATTCACGACGCGAGTAGACGTGAATCCCTTGCAGATGTTTTGGGGCATGCCTCGGCGCACCCGCCTGGATTTTGAGGACGTGGGCGGCGGCGAATGCGGTTTGTCCGGCGAACAGTCGGACATCTTGGTCCGGCAATACCGCACCAAAAATTATGGGATGAACTACAGCGGCATCTGGGGCCATGCCTTAAGCCCACACAACCGCAGCGCAGAGGATTCTCTGCCCGTACACGCCAAGGGCCAGATCAATTACCGCCATTGGCTAGGCTTGGTGCAAATTAACCAAGATAAAAAAATCCAGCGGGTTCCGGCTGCGACCGTCCAACGATTCTGGAAACAGCGCCTACATCGCGAGGGTTTCCGTTTCCGCCTTTGGGTTTTCGGTTATGACATGGACAATATGAAACCGCGCTGCTGGTATGAAGCGACCCTGCCGCTCTTCCAAGTGGAAGAAACCCAACGCGAATCCTTTGAAGCCACCATCAAACACTTGATCGACGCCGCCGGCTTGTTCCTCGGCAATCTGCGCTCCTGTCTCAAGGATGCCTGGTTCAGCGACGGTGACCCACGCCGCTCCGGGGCCGACACCGGGTTTTTGGATGCCGCGTTCTGGTCCGACACGGAAACCGATTTCTACGGCCTATTGGAGCAACTGCGCCCAGATCCAGGCAATAACGACCTGCGCAAGAAACTCTCGCTGGCTTGGCATGGAATACTCAATGGTTACACCCTGAAAACCTTCGATCGTTACGCGAACACCAGCCAGATAACCGACCAGAATCCCCGCCGCATTGCCGCAGCGCGACGCAACTTGATGCGCTTCAACTATAAGAAGGACATCAAAAATCTATTGGATATGCCCGCCACACCCAAAAACAAGGCCTAAAGGAGGCTTGGCATGGAACAACCGAACGACACACAGAAAGAACGCAGGAAGTTATTCGATATGGCTGTCATGGAATGGTGGAAAGAAATGCAGCCGGCCAATGAGAAACCGGGCCAACCCAACCGCCGTGGCGAATTGGCCGAATTGAAACGCTGCAAGACGTTGGGGGAACTCCTGTTTGTGCCAAGGTTTCAGGTATTGCGGTGGGGCTTAGGCAAGGCGGGATACAACTATGTCCCTTCCGCTGCGGCTGTGGCCGGCATACTTGCCCGCGTCAAGCAAACGACGGATTTGACGTTTCCCGCCTGGCTAGCGCAACCCAAAAGCGGCGGCGAGCCCCGGTTGAGCGAATTGCGCTTTCGCCGATTGATAGGCTGCAAAACCTTGGAGGAGGTGTTTCCCGCGCTGATCCGGGTTTTGCCATTGGCGGATGAAACTGCCCCCATCGCTTCATTGGCAAACGATATTTACCACTGGAACGACCAAACCCGGCAACGATGGACATTTGCCTACTATGACGCGCTGGCGGGCAGTGAATAATTCGCTCGTTCCCATGCTGGAGCTTGGAACCATAGATTGCCAGCAGATGACACCCCACAAAAAATGGAGAACCAAACAATGACCTGTTTTATCCAATTGCACCTGCTCACCTCCTACCCCCCCGCCAACCTCAATCGCGACGATTTGGGCCGTCCCAAGACCGCCATGATGGGCGGGGACATCCGGCTGCGTATTTCCTCGCAAAGCCTCAAGCGCGCCTGGCGCACGTCGGAGGTCATGGAAAGCGCATTGAAAGAGCATCAAGGCATCCGCACCAAACTGATGGGCGTTGAGATTTTCAAGGCATTGAAAGAAAAAGGCGTCAAGGATAAGGCGGCGCAGGAATGGGCACAAAAAATCGCCGCCGTGTTCGGCAAGCTGGAAGGCGGGGACAAAAAAGCCGAGGAAACCGAGCAAGCAGAAATCGTCTTGGCCGACGGCAGCAGCGTTCCTAAGGCGTTGGCGAAGACCTTGGCCATCCGGCAACTGGCCCACATTAGCCCGGAAGAGCGCGCAGCCATCGACGCTTTAGTCGCCGCCGTTGCGGAACGCGGCAATGGGCCGACCGATGATGAATTGAAGCTGCTGCGGGAAAAGCACACCGCCGCCGACATCGCCCTGTTTGGCCGGATGCTGGCCGATGCCCCGCGCTACAACATGGAAGCCGCCGCTCAGGTGGCCCATGCCATCAGCGTGCATAAGATCGCCATCGAGGACGATTTTTTCACCGCCGTGGACGATCTGAACAAACGCTTGGAAGACGTGGGCGCGGGCCATATGGGTGAGACCGAATTCGCCGCCGGGCTGTTTTATCTGTATCTGTGCATCGACAAAGACTTGTTACTCGAGAACCTAGGTGGCGACAAGGAACTAGCAAACCGGGCGTTGGCCGCGCTGGTGGAAGCCGCCGCCACCGTCGCCCCGACCGGCAAGCAAAACAGTTTCGGTTCCCGCGCTTACGCTTCCTTCATCCTGGCTGAACGTGGCAGCCGGCAGCCACGCTCCTTGTCCGTCGCGTTTATTGACCCGGTAAAAGGCAGGAAAAATGGCATGTTGAAAGATGCTATCGAAGCCTTGACCGCAACGCGGGACAAGATGAACAAGGTGTATGGCGCTTGCGCCGATGCCTGCGCCGACATGGACACCGACAAAGGCGAAGGAAGCCTTAAAGCTATCCTCGATTTCGTCAAGGAGTAAGCCATGCCGGAATTCCTGGTCTTCAGGCTCTATGGTCCGCTGGCCTCTTGGGGCGACATCGCCGTCGGAGAGCAGCGGCCCACCACTCCGCACCCATCCAAATCCGCCATTCTCGGATTGGTAGCGGCGGCGCTCGGCATCCGCCGCGACGAGAACAAGCGGCATCAAGACCTGGCCGCAGGCTACGGTTACGCCGTGCGAGTAGATGCCCCCGGCGTGTTGCTGCGTGATTATCACACGACGCAGATTCCCGACTCCACCAAATTCTTGAAGTATTCACACAGCCGCCGCGACGAAACCGGCGACCGCCAGAAC
>JAQTSI010000444.1 GCA_028711365.1 Methylococcaceae bacterium | reverse complement strand
TGTCGAAAACAGCCTTGATGTAATGCTGTTGCTGCTGAAGATAGGCGAGGTCGCCTGTATAAAAATACCAGTCATACTGACAGCGGATCCACCACAGGGTATAGGAGGGCATCCCGTTCATCCACGCATTCGCCGGCGTGGTGGCCTTCATGTAGTCCAGCGACTTCGGTAGCACGTCCTGGGGGCCGAACACCGCCATCAGGGTCATCAGTTCCGGATGCATGTCCCCCATCCACACCAGCCTGTCGCGCTTAATGCCATCCCAAATAAAATCCTGCGTGCAGAGATGGAGTGTCCGTGCGGCCGTCGCCCAGACCTTGTTCAGCCGCTCATCATTTGATGTGAACGAGCCAAGCTGTTCCATCGGACGCATAATCGAGACGGCCTCGACGGACTCCAAACTCAGAACGCCTTTGGAGACGAGGTCGATCCGCACAAAACGGAAGCCGGTCTCGCCGATCTCGCGCGTGCCCAGCCAGGGCAGATCCACCACGCTATCGCGTATGGCGTGATCGTTACAGGCGCCGCGCTCCCCCAACTCCGCCATGGTCTCCGAGACGGACTCTCCGAAACGGAGTCGAACCTTCACACCCTTGCTGCTCGGCCCACCCGACATCAGTTTCAAGCCGCCATGCAGCTCACGCCCGAAATCCACGACAAGGGAAGCCGGCTCGCCCTTGTTCTCCATGCGGCATCCGCAGCCCGCCAGAAAACGGCCCTCGGGAACCTGCCCCAGTTTCGGACTCAACAGAATGCTGGCATCCCCCACGGACGCTTTATCCTGCGCGCCAGACGTCCAGACCACGCGGGCAGGCAACAGATAAGTCCGCGTCCGCGGATCCACGCGTTCACCGAAACAATGCGTGAGCATCATGCCGCTCACGACCCACATGCCGAAAACATACTTATTCATAAAATGACCCTCGTTTCTATGCGGCATCACTATAGCACATCGCCCTTGCAACAATCAATTACAAGGAAGAATGGAGTCGAGATTATCGCGTTCTCCGAGTTTATCGAGAGCTTCAATCAATTCGATAACCTCGACGATCTCGATGCTCTCGACAATCTCGACTTAATCTTTCCAGCCATCCAGTCTTTGTGCTTGTCCCATAACACTAATTTTGTCATCATTCTTAAAAGTTATATCTTTTTTCCATAATCTTATGTGGCCCGACAGGAGAACCCAAAATGACACATCCTAGACTCCCGTTACCGTGCATACTGATATCCGCTGCGCTGCTGCTTGCAGGACGAGCCATGGCCGCTGACCCAACTTATGATCCGCTTGCGATCGCCGCAAAGGAGAAGCCGACAACCATTGATCTCACGGTCCATGACGCAGGGCGGAAACGTGACATCCCCCTTCGCGTCTACCTCCCGACAGGCAAGGAACCCGCCCCTGTTCTGCTTTTCAGCCACGGACTGGGAGGGTCCCGCGAAGGAAGCACCTTTCTGGGCAATCACTGGGCGGCTCGCGGGTATGTCGCGGTCTTTCTCCAGCATCCGGGAAGCGACACCTCGGTATGGAAGGACACGCCAGCAAGCCAACGGATGAGCGCCATGAAACAGGCGGCCGGACTCGACAACTTCATGCTGCGCGTGAAGGACATCCCCGCCGTCCTCGACCAGCTCGAGCGCTGGAACAAGGCCGAGGGCCATGCCCTCGCAGGACGGCTGGACCTGAAGCATGTTGGCATGTCAGGCCATTCCTTCGGCGCGGTGACGACGCAAGCCGTGAGCGGACAGTCTGCCGCTGGCAATCGGATTTCCTTCACGGATGCGCGGATCAAGGCGGCCATCGCCTTCAGCCCCAGCGGACCCAGTCATGGCCAAAATCCCACAAATGCGTTCAGTACGGTGAAGATTCCCTGGTTGCTGATGACAGGGACAAAGGACGTATCGCGCATCGGCGCAGACTTGCCCTCGCGCCTCTCCGTGTTCCCCGCATTGCCGCCGGGCGGCAAGTACGAACTGGTGCTTGATGGTGCTCAGCACTCGGTCTTCACCGACCGTGCCCTGCCCGGTGAAACGGAAAAGCGAAATCCCAATCATCACCGGTCGATTCTGGCCATCAGCACGGCGTTCTGGGATACGTATCTCCGAGATAATCCAGCGGCTAAAACATGGCTCACCAACGGCGGGCCGCGATCCGTGCTCGAGAAAAACGACCGGTGGCAAAAGAAATAGGACGCTTCAAACACCCATGCGCCTTCGGCTCAGGGTGCCGGGTATAAACTAAAGTTCCATATTGGCTAAATGTATGAATGCTGCGTTGAACGGTTAGACGGAAAGTGGTATCATAAAGGCATGCGAAGCAATTCTATTCAAATTAGACGAGTGAGCGAAAGAAAACCTTCGGAAGACGTTGCTTACTGGATGAACAAGTCTCCGCAAGAAAGGTTTGCCGCTGTCGAATTTTTAAGGAGCCAATGGTATGAAACTCCCCCAAGACTTCAAAGAGTTTTTAGAATTGCTCAATGCGAAAAGCGTTGAATACATGATTGTTGGCTCGTATGCGCTTGCCTATTACGGCTCGCCTCGTTACACGGGTGACATTGATGTTTTCGTACATCGCTCAGAGGAAAATGCCAAACGCATCATCGAGGCATTGGAGGCTTTCGGCTTCACCTTTCAAAATCTCACGTATCACGATTTTCTTAAAGACGATCAGGTCGTTCAACTGGGTGTCCCTCCTGTACGCATAGA
>JAQTSI010000173.1 GCA_028711365.1 Methylococcaceae bacterium | reverse complement strand
AACCGATGTGGCCTTGAGCGTGGGCGACGACTGCGCCCTGTTACGGCCGGAACCCGGCAAACAGTTGGCGATCACCACCGACAGCCTGGTCGAGGGGGTGCATTTTCTCCCGGGCTGCGACCCGGTCAGGCTCGGTCACAAGGTATTGGCGGTGAACCTCAGCGATCTGGCCGCCATGGGGGCAAGTCCGGCCTGGGCGAGTCTGGCCTTGACCCTGCCCGATTCCGATGAGGCCTGGTTGAACGGTTTTTCCGAGGGGTTTCTCAACCTGGCGCAGCGGTATGGGGTGGAACTGGTAGGCGGCGATACCACCCGCGGCCCTTTGTCCATCACCGTGCAAACCATGGGTTTCGTGGCGGAAGCCGAAGCCCTGCGACGCTCGGGGGCCAGGATAGGAGACGGGATCTACCTGACCGGCGAGTTGGGTTTGGCCGGTCTGGGCTTGGCCATCGCGTTGGGCCAATGCGGGCTGGATGACCCCGAAGCCGTCGCCAAGCTGGAATGCCCCGAACCCCGTATCGCCGCCGGCCTTGCCTTGGCGGGCCTGGCGAGCGCCTGCATCGATGTGTCCGACGGATTGGCAGCCGACCTTGGCCATATCCTGGACGCCAGCGCAGTCGGCGCCAGCCTGGATTGGGAGGCGCTGCCCCTGGCGGCATCGGTGCGCCGATACATCGCGGAAACCGGCGATTGGCCCCTGCCTTTGCACTGCGGTGACGATTACGAGCTTTGTTTCACCGTTTCACCGCCGCGGGAAGACGAATTGCGCCGGCGCATGGCGCAATTCGGCTGTCCTTGCGCCCGCATCGGCCGGATCGAGCCTAAGGCGGGATTGCGGTTGGCAAAAGACGGACAAATCTTCGAACTGGACGCTTCGGGTTTTCAGCATTTTTCAGCCCAGGCATGAACATGGCCGATAACAAGCGCGAAAAAATCCCCGTTTCACGGGTTTTGAACAGTCCGATCTGCTTGCTCGCTTTCGGTTTCGGCTCAGGTCTCGCCCCAGTGGCGCCAGGCACTTTCGGTACCCTGGCGGCGGTTCCGCTGTATCTGTTGGCCGCTTCCCTGCCGCTGCCCGCCTACCTGGGGCTGACCCTGTTCCTATTCCTGGCGGGCGTTTGGCTATGCGGGCGCTGCGAGCAAATACTGGGAGTCAAGGATCATTCCGGCATCGTCTTCGACGAATTCGTCGGCCTGTTCATCACCCTGACCGCCGTGCCGGTTGCACCCATCCCCCTCATCGCAGGGTTTCTCCTGTTCCGCTTGTTCGATATTGTCAAACCCTGGCCAATCGCCTGGTTCGATCGGAATGTCCACGGCGGCTTGGGCATCATGCTCGACGACGCTTTGGCCGGTTTGCTCGCCTGGATCGTCCTGTTTTTCTTTCTGTATTTCGGCTTGATATAACAAGCCTGGATGAAGTGCAACGGACGTCAGTGGCGCTCAAGCCATCCCTCAATCCCAATTCAACGCCCCGCCGGTCTGGTATTCGGTGACGCGGGTTTCGAAGAAATTCTTTTCCTTCTTGAGATCCAGCACCTCGCTCATCCAAGGGAACGGATTGTTGACGCCGGGGTATTGCTCGGGTAGACCAATCTGCGCGCAGCGGCGGTTGGCGATGAATTCCAGATATTCCTTGAACATCGGTGCGTTCAGTCCCAGGATGCCGCGTGGCATGGTGTCGTAGGCGTACTGGGTTTCGATCTCCACCGCCTCGCGTATCATCCGCACCATCTCGGTTTTGAAGCTCTCCGACCATAAATGCGGATTCTCGACCTTGATCTGGTTGATCACGTCGATGCCGAAGTTCATGTGCATGGACTCGTCGCGCATGATGTACTGGAACTGCTCGGCGGTGCCGGTCATCTTGTTGCGCCGGCCCATGGACAGGATCTGGGTGAAGCCGACGTAGAAGAAGATGCCTTCGAAGATCACATAGAAGGCGATCAGCTCCCGCAGCAGGCGCTGATCGTTCTCCGGGGTGCCGGTGTGGAAATGCGGGTCGGACAGGTGCTGGGTGAAGGGCAGGGCCCATTCCGCCTTGCGCGCCACGGCGGGCAGTTCCCGGTACATGTTGAACACCTCGCCCTCGTCCAGGCCCAGCGACTCCACCACATACTGGTAGGCATGGGTGTGCAGGGCTTCCTCGAAGGACTGGCGCAGCAGATATTGGCGGCATTCCGGGTTGGTGATGTGGCGGTAAACGGCCAGCACCAGGTTGTTCGCCACCAGCGAATCGGCGGTGGAGAAGAAGCCCAGGTTACGCTTGATGATGGTGCGCTCGTCTTCGGTCAAGCCGTCGGCGCTCTTCCACAGCGCGATGTCGGCGTTCATGTTGATCTCCTGCGGCATCCAGTGGTTGGCGCAGGCATCCAGGTATTTCTGCCAGGCCCACTGGTACTTGAACGGCACCAGTTGGTTGAGGTCGGCGCGGCAATTGATGATCTTCTTGTCATCCACCTGGATGCGCTTGGCACCCATCTCGATGCTTTCCAGCCCCGTGGCGCCGGTCAGTCCGGTGTTTCCGGGGCGGGCCAGGATGAACGGCAAGGCGGTATCGGTTTTTGCGGCGGGTCGAACCTCGCCGGGCAAAACGTCGAAGCCGGTTGCCCGGGGACTAGACGATGCAGGAATTTCGCCATGGGATGGGGGGAATGCATCATCCCGATGGGTCGGCAAGCAAGCCGCTTGTTTGTTGCAGGTGCCGGTCAATCCGGCGAGCGGGTCATCCCAGTTCAGCATGTCAGTTCACTCTCTATCAAATATCAGGTTTGGCGGTACGAACCGTTCTTGTTCGTTCACGCATTCATCGGCGCTAACAGGGCGTTAACTTCGGCGATGTCGAAAAACTCCGGGTCGAGTTCTCCGCCTACCCATTCCTTCATGTCCTCATGATCAGGATGGTGCGGATCTTTGAGAGTTTCCAGCAACTCGTAATAACCCCAGATGCCGCCACAATCCTCCGGTGGGCAGGCGAGTTTTCCCTTGATGCAAACCGGCGTCTTGATCGTTTCATCGTAGGCCAGGATTTTCTCCAACAGAATCTTATGCTCCCAGCCATCGCCGAAATCGTATTCGTAGATCAGGGAGTCCTTTTCCTTGCGCAGCAGCTTGTCCAGTTTGACTTTGCTCTCGTCCTTCATATCGTCCATGTCGTCCATGAGTTCGCCATAGAATTCATGACCGGCACGAAAGGCGTGCAGATGCCCACCCTGCCAACCCATGCTGGCCTGGAGAACGAAATGGAAGGTCGGCAGAGCGACGTCCGAACGGACCAATATCCGTCTCCATATCGGTGGCTTGCTGCCGATCAGGGTGATTTTCAACTGGTAAATGCGGAGGGCTGATCTTGATGTTTTCATGGTTTTATTCTTTGGCCGAAGCTTGGGACAATTCGATTACATTGCCATCGGGATCGCGTATGAAAATTGAAGTGCTGCCGTCGCCGAAGGTCACCGGGCCTTCAGTCACGGCGATGCCGAGTTCATTGATCGTCTCTAGGGCCTCCCGGACGGAGGCAACGCGCAGGGCATAGTGGGTATAACCGGGATATTTGACGGATAAGTCCATCAACATATTGCATTCCCCTTGCGTGCCGTTGCCGATCAGGTTCACTTCGACGCCTGCGGGATGGCGCAAAACTACCACCTTCTCCTCATAATGTTCACGGATCAGTTCGAAACCCAGCCTTTGGTAGAACTGGATGGAACGAGGAAATTCCATGACGCGTACGCCGATATGAGCGAGCTTCTCGATATTCATGCTTGCTTCCTTGAGTTGAGCGAAATTTCGTTCCGGGTTTATGCCGGAAAACCGCACGATCACCAATGTCCCCAGTGTTTCTCAACCAGCGAGCCAGGCGCATGAGTGGATGAGTCCTGGTTGATGTCGATGCTGACGGGCCCTATGGAGGTTCCGTCTATGGTTATCTCGGTCACCCCTTTGCCCTGTTCGTAACGGCAAGTAATGGAATGCGGGGTTTCCTGCGTGGGTTTCCAGTGGAGTTCGACAGGGCGATTGCCTTCGCCGAGCTGCTCCACCGGCGCATAAAGTGGTCCGCCGGTCTTGCCTTGTGTCGCCTTGAGGCAAACCTCGCGGGCGTAGGAACTCAACTGGTGGCCGGTCAAAATCAAACCATATTCCCCGCCTTCCGGCGGGGCGATGCGGTTATATGCCACCAGCAGAAAGCCCACGATCATGACGCCGATAAAGGCAAAAGCCGGTTTTGTGTAGTCCATCTCGCTAAGCCTCTGTGAGCCACCTGTCACTGCCGAGTTTGGCTTTCGGTCGAATGCCTTCGTGTATAAACACAAACTTCTTTTTCCAGTGTATCGCTCAAGCGATCTTTTTCTATTTCAATGTCATAACGCGCTTGCAAGTTCATCCAGAATCGTTCGGACAGACTGAAATATCGAGACAGGCGTAGAGCTGTGTCCGGGCTTATCGGGCGGGCGCCGCCGATGACCTCATTCACGATGGATGGCGCAATATTAATATCGTGGGCCAGTTCGGCGGAGCTCAGGTTCAAGGGGATTAGAAACTCTTCCCGCAATATTTCGCCAGGATGAATGGGGGGCAGTTTGGGTTCGGTCATGATCGGGGTCTCCTAATGGTAATCCACGATTTCCACAAGATAAGCGTTTCCGTTTCTCCACTCGAAACAAATACGCCATTGGTCGTTGAGTCGAAGGCTATATTGGTCTTGCCGGTCACCAGACAATTTTTCCAAACGATTGGAAGGCGGCGTCATTAAGTCCGACAGGCTGTCCGCCGCGTCGAGAACTTCGAGCTTTCTGCGCGCAATCGCTTGGATGTCCGGCGGCAAGCGACGGGAGAAACGGCGTTCAAACAGCTTTTCCGTTTCCTTGTCCGCGAAGCTTTTTATCATAGCCGAACCCCGTCGCCTTGGTTTATTGGCAGGCCTCGCACTCGGGGTTGTCGATCGAGCACATGTTGACACGCGGCTTTCCTGCCGCCTGCCCTGCGGGCGCGCTGTGCGCGTCCAAATTTGCTCCCGGCGCCCGTTCCTCGATGGCATCGACCTGCACCTTGTTGAGCTTGCCATCGGATAGGGTGCTCTTCTCGACATGAGTGGCGCCCATGGAACGCAGGTAATAAGTGGTCTTCAAACCCTTCACCCAGGCCAGTTTGTAAAGGCTGTCCAGCTTCTTGCCGTTGGGTTCGGACATGTAAAGATTCAGGCTCTGGCCCTGGTCGATCCATTTCTGGCGGCGGGAAGCGGCCTCCACCAGCCAGCGGGCGTCGATCTCGAAAGCGGTGGAGTAGAGCTGTTTCAAGTCCTCGGGGATGCGTTCGATGGGCTGGACGCTGCCGTCATAGTACTTGAGGTCGTTGATCATCACCGCATCCCACAGGCCCAGTGCTTTCAGGTCGTCGACCAGGAACGGGTTGACCACGGTGAACTCGCCCGACAGGTTCGATTTGACGAACAGGTTCTGGTAAGTCGGTTCGATCGATTGCGACACGCCGACGATGTTGGAAATGGTCGCCGTCGGCGCAATCGCCATGGTATTGCTGTTGCGCATGCCGATCGTCTTGACGCGCTCGCGTAAGACTTGCCAGTCCAGCGTCGTCGTACGGTCCATCTGCAAATAACCGCCGCGTCCCTGTTCCACCAACGCGATGGAGTCGATGGGCAGGATGCCCTGGGACCATAGCGAGCCGTCGAAGCTGGAGTAGCGTCCGCGTTCTTCGGCCAGGTCGGTGGAAGCCTTGATGGCATGGTAGCTGACCATTTCCATGCTCTTGTCGGCGAACTTCAGGGCCTCTTCCGAGGTGTAGGCGATGCGCATCTTGTACAGCGCGTCCTGGAAACCCATGATGCCCAAACCCACCGGGCGATGACGCAGGTTGGAGCGGCGCGCCTGCGGCACGCTGTAGTAATTGATGTCGATGACGTTATCCAGCATGCGCATGGCGGTGCCGATGGTGCGCTCCAGCTTGGCGTTATCCAGGACCATTTTCGGACCCTTACCCTCTCCCTGGGAGGGCGAGGGAGTTAGCGAATGGCCCTCCCCCTGAGAAGGGGAGGGAATAACATGGGCCGCCAGGTTGACCGAACCGAGGTTGCACACCGCGATTTCGCCGTCACTGGTGTTCAGGGTTATCTCTGTGCACAAATTGGAGCTATGCACCACGCCCGCATGCTGCTGCGGCGAACGCAGGTTGCACGGGTCCTTGAAGGTGATCCAGGGGTGACCGGTCTCGAACAGCATGGATAGCATCTTGCGCCACAGGGAAAGGGCGGGGATGCGCTTGAACAGGGCGATCTCGCCGCGATCGACCTTTTCCTCGTAGGCCAGGTAGGATTTCTCGAATGCCGTTCCGGTGAGGTCGTGCAGGTCCGGTACATCGTTGGGGGAGAACAAGGTCCACTGGCCTTCCTCGGCCACGCGCTTCATGAACAGGTCCGGTACCCAGTTGGCGGTATTCATGTCATGGGTGCGGCGGCGGTCGTCGCCGGTATTCTTGCGCAGGTCGAGGAATTCCTCGATGTCGATATGCCAGGTTTCCAGGTAGGCGCACACCGCGCCTTTCCGCTTGCCGCCATTTGACACAGCGCCCACGACCGTGTTGTAGCTGTGATCGCCTTCCACCTTCAAATCGAATACAAAAGGTGTTGGGATAATCGAATTGATTTTACGAATTCGGGTAAATAAGGCGCCTTGCCATTCAAACCAGAACTGTTTTTTGGCTACCCTGTAATCAAAGTACTCGGAAAAGTCTGGTACACAGGGTATGCGCAAATCGTAACCTTTGGTTATTCCAGAAAATTCCACAGGGGAGCCCTCGGCACGATGCCCAATATGATCATTTTGGCGCTCACGATAACTGGCTGCCGATGGAATGCCCAAGCGTAACAAAAGATAACGCAATCCTTCGATGAGTTCGTGGGAGGTGTTGGTGAAATTCAACAACTTTCTACCAGAAACGCTGCCATCGGTTTCCAGTAAGCCGCGAATCAATGCCTTGGTTTGTGGTTTCGGTAAGTGAAGGAAACGGGGCGCAATACGCTTTTTTCCATCTTCATTATAAAAATCTCCCTTCGTAAAAGACAAGGCAGAGCCAGTACCTCCAACATATTGACCGGTGGTCGCATCGCGTAGTAAGCCTTTGCCCAGTGACCATTTTATTTGCTGATAAGCATTATTGCGTCGAGAAATCCAATAATGAACGTTGCGGGCTTTCAAATAGTCCTCGACGAAGCTCATAAATCCATCTTTTTCTGGATTTCCAGATACACCCCACTCAGCATCTCCCTTTGTGACGTGACCATCGCCAAGCATGATCCCATAGAATCTGGCATCATCTTCTGTGAGTCCATGTACTGGAACTAACTCTTGCGGGATAGTTTGAGCAATAAAATCACCCGGCCGCAATTTCCCTGCTTCGCAATATTCTACGCGCAGATCATTGCTCTCAAGCGCGGCCATGATTTCTTTTGGACCATGATAGCGACGCTTGACGGAAATCGACCAAATCGGATGGCCAGCCGTGATTTTCAGGCTTTGCGCCGCATGGCGAGCTTGAATTTCCACCATTGGCTCGCTTTGGTTATAAACCATATGTTGCAATACTTCGCAGTATTTTCCTTCCTTGCCTAGAACCAAGTCGCCAACCTTGATGTCTTTGATGGATTTAATGCCTTCACTTGTCCACACGAAGGTATCGGGGGCAAGGCATTGATTCACCGCTACCGCCGTATCATTGGCCACTTTCAAGAACGGCACCACGCCCTGGGATTTGCCGTTGGTGCCCTTGATATGGGCGCCCATGCCACGCACCCGGGTCCAGTCGTTCCCTAAGCCGCCGGCGAATTTGGACAGCAGGGCGTTGTCCTTGATGGCGCCATAGATGCCGTCGAGATCGTCCGGCACGGTGGTGAGATAGCAGGACGACAATTGCGGGCGCAGGGTGCCCGAATTGAACAGGGTGGGAGTGGACGACATGAAGTCGAAGGAAGACAGGAGTTGATAGAACTCGATGGCGCGATCCTCGCGGTCGATCTCGGCCACGGCCAGACCCATCGCCACGCGCATGAAGAAGGCCTGAGGCAACTCGAATCTTTGCCCCCGGCTGTGGATGAAATAGCGGTCGTACAGGGTTTGCAGGCCCAGATATGTGAATTGCAGATCCCTTTCCGGCTTCAGCGCCGCGGTGAGCCGGCTCAGGTCATAACGGGCCAGTTCGGGAGAGAGCAACTCCAGTTCCACTCCGCGCTTGACGTAGTCGATGAAGTATTCGCCGTAACCTTCGGCCATTTCGCTCTGGGTCGCAGCGCCCTTGCCGCTGCCGAGGAAGCTCAGTGCTTCGCGGCGCAGGCTGTCCAGCAGCAGGCGGGCGGATACTTGGGAGTAATTCGGTTCCTGTTCGATGCGGGTGCGAGCGGTCATCACCAAAGAAGGCGCGACGTCTTTTTCTGGTACGCCGTCGAACAGGTTGCGGCGGGTTTCTTCCAGAATCCAGCCGGCATCCACGTTGGCCAGTCCGGCACAGGCTTCCTGCACGATCTTTTGCAAGCGAAGGGTATCCAGCGGCTTGCGGCTGCCGTCGGCCAGGGTGACGTGCAGGGCTTCCGGGGTGCTTTGCTGTTCGACTTCTTTTTCGGCGCGCAGGCGGGCGTGTTCCTCGCGGTAGAGTACGTAGGAACGGGCGACTTTCTGATGCTCCGAGCGCATCAGGGCCAGTTCGACCTGATCCTGGATATCCTCGATGTGGATGGTGCCGCCGGAGGGCAGACGGCGGAACAGCGCGCGTACGACCTGGTCGGTGAGTTCGGCCACGGTTTCATGGATGCGCCGGCTGGCCGCTGCGCTGCCGCCTTCCACGGCGAGGAAGGCCTTGGTGATGGCGACATTGATCTTGCTGGCGTCAAAGCCGGTGACCTTGCCGTTACGGCGGATGACCTTCACTTCACCGGGCGCGTAAGGACGGAGTTCGACCGGCGCGTCGGCGGCATGGCTGGTGATGTTAGGGCTGGAGGCTGCACGGGCGGTGGATTCGGCTTCCATGGGAACTCCTCTTGTTAGTCGCGGAGGTTGAAGGGAGAGGTTACGTGGGCGACACTATAGACTGTGGTTTGCTTTAAGGTCAAGCACAAGATGCTGTGTTTTTCCGTGTCGAAAGCCTGTGGATGAAATGTGCATGAACCGCTGCGTCCGGCGGATTTCACGGGCTTGCGGGGAAATGGCCGAGGTCCCGTCAGTGATCTATGGATGGGAGGATTTGAGGTAACATGTAGCCGGTTCGCACCGACGACGACAATATCAATAACGAATGAATGGGGAGCGGCAATGCAAACTGTGCGTGAATGGGTGAGTGATTGGGTCATGCGCGTTCTGCCCAACGCTCAGGCGGTGTCTTTCGCCATCATGTTGACCGTCGGTTTTTTCATCGTGGTCGGGCTGGGGCGGATTCTCATGCCGGTGTTCGCGGCGGGAATCATCGCCTATCTGCTCGAGGGCTTGGGGGCCTTGTGCGAACGCAGAAAGCTGCCTAGGCTGTTATCGGTTCTCATCGTATATCTTTTGTTTTTGGCGCTGTTGATCTTCACTTTCCTCGCCTTATTGCCTTTGCTCTACCAGCAGACCGCCCAATTGATCCAGCAATTGCCGGACATGATCAACCGGGGACAGGCTCTGATCATGCAATTGCCGGAACGTTATCCCCATTTCATCACCCGGGAACAGATTTATGAGATCGTTGCCGTGATCCGCCAGGAACTCGTGAATTACGGGCAATCCATGCTGACCTATTCCTATGCCTCTTTGGTCAGCCTCATCAGCTTCATCGTTTACGTCATCCTGGTGCCCTTGCTGGTGTTTTTCTTCCTCAAGGACAAAAATCTCATCCTCGGTTGGTTCGTCCAGTATCTGCCTCGCGACCGCTATCTCACTACCCGGGTCTGGCGCGAGGTGGATATGCAGATCGGCAATTATGTGCGCGGCAAGTTTTTCGAGATCATCGTTTTGTTATTGGCAAGCTACCTGACGTTCTACGCGATGGGGATGAATTATGCTTTGCTGTTGGCCGTGCTGATGGGCTTGTCGGCCATCATTCCCTTCGTGGGTTCGACCTTGGTCACTTTCCCGGTGATGTTGGTGGCGTTCTTTCAATGGGGGGTGAACGACGATTTTTGGTATCTGGTGTTGGCCTACTGCATCATCCAGACGGTGGATGGCGTGGTGCTGATACCCTTGCTGTTCTCGGAAGTTGTGAATCTCCATCCGGTTGCGATCATGATGGCTATACTTTTCTTCGGCGGTATTTGGGGTTTTTGGGGCGTTTTTTTCGCCATCCCCCTGGCGACTTTGGTGAAAGCGGTGTTGCGCGCCTGGCCCAGGCTGGGCGAGGAAGCGCTGGAGTGGAGTCCGACGAAGAAGGGGTTTTGACAGCATTTTCCCAGGGTTTTCATCGGCGCCAACTGTCCGGGGCCAATCTCCCAAAGTCTGCCGCTTGAGTGATCGAAGTTAGGGAATATTTCGTGATGATCGTGGGCTTGTGGAGTTTCTATGCCGGGTAGAAAAAACGTCCGCTCCAAATGCTTGCTTATCTTGGCGACGGCCGTCTTGGGCTGGGTATTCGCAGCGATCCCGGCAGGCGTGCGGCTCGAGG
>JAQTSI010000443.1 GCA_028711365.1 Methylococcaceae bacterium | reverse complement strand
CATGTTCAGGCTGTCGAAATAGGGTTCCATCTCCTGATTGTAGATCCAGATGGCATTCTTCCGATTAGCAGCGGGCACCCTCGCCCACATTTTGGAAATGTTCTCGCTCTTGATCGTCCCATTGGCAAGGGTCTGCCCGGATTCGATCGGCACGGAAACGAGGGATCCGGATTTGGTGATGCCCAGCATCTGCCCGACGCCGGTCCCGCGGAAAGCCTCATCCGTCAGCTTGAAAGCGATCTCTTTGGGTACATCGGACTGGATCATGCCCTCAAGCTGAGAAACGTCTTCGGCAAGGCGCTCGGTCAGATAGGTAACGGCCATGATGTCTTCAAGCCGGCATTCCCAGGTCTTGAAGTCATCGGACTTGAACGCGGTTACGGTTGCAGCCTCGGCGCGGCGATAAGCAACCACGCCGCCCCAGCGGAAACCGTTTTTCCGGCTGCGGTCGCGAACCATCTTCCGCTCGGCGCGATCCTCGTTGGCGCCAAGGTTGATCGAGGACATTTTGCTCAGAACGTCGTCCTGTTCGATGGCGGTCGTGATGAGCTGATCGGATTGGTTCGGCTGCACGAAAAAGCCGCCCTCGCTCGGGACGCCGCTCGATCCGCCGGTAGCCGCCGCCTGAACCTGGGCTAGGCGCTCGGAAAGCTCGCCGTTGTGATAGTAGTTGTAAACGTCGTGAAGCTGCTCGGCGAGGCCGCGGGCACCCTCCGGATAGGGCATATCCTTGGAATGATCCTTTGGCTCGGCCGGGGGCTTGATCTTGCCCTTGGCATCGATGATGCCGGCTGCGGCGAGGTTGGCCTCATGGGATTCGATGTCCTTGGTCAACCCCTGCATTTCGTTGATATTGGCCGCGATCTTGCTGCGAATCTCGGCTTTGCGCTCTACCGTGGTTTCGGGCTTGTCCACTTCCGCCAACAGCGCCACGTTCTCATCATAGAGGGCCGCACGCCGTTGCAGTTTCTCCTGGTGGTTCATCTCGTAAAACCTCCTTCAACTTGGTTTTGCAGTTTGAGGGAATCAAAAACGGACCCGTCAAGGTCCGCTTCTTCCGCTTTCGCCTGGGGCTCCGGAGGTGACTGGGGTGGTTCCTGGGGAGGGTCTACCGCCTGGGGTTTTTCCGCCAACGCGGGCGGATGCTTATACCGCGAAAGGTCCATCTCAAGGCCGTTGATCATGGCCTTACCGTTGACCAGGCAGGCCGCGATCTCCTTGGCCTCCTCGATCTCGGTCGCGAATCCTTTTTCTAGGGCATCGTCTGCGGTCAGCCAGGTTTCGGCGTCCAGTAATGCGACGATCTCCTTTTCCGCCAAGCCTGTTTTTTCCTGATAAACCGCTATCCGCGTCTGGTCGATAAGCGCCAATTCCTCGGCGATTTTTTGGAAATCGTTCTTGTTGCCTAGCGCGATGGTCCAGCCCCGATGTATCATCATCATGGCATTCTTTGGCATGATGATCCGATCTCCGACCATCGCAACGTCGGCCGCCGCCGATGCGGCCAGGCCGTCAACGTATACCACCTTTTGGGCGGTATGCCGCTTGAGCATGGAGTATATCGCCTTTGCGGCGAACACATCTCCGCCATCGCTGTTGATGTAGATGTTCAGCGTGTCAATGTCCCCCAGCGCCTGCAGGTCCTCATGGAACTGCTTGGGGGTCACTTCATCGCCCCACCATGACGAATTAGAGATAAGCCCGTACAGTAAAAGCTCGCCGACTTTGGGATCTTCCTTGGCGGCTCGGATGGTCCAGAATTTGCCTTTAGCCATCTTCTTTCTCACCTCCCGCCCCGCCGTTGGCCGGCTTGGTTTTGCCCGCCATCTCAATGGGGATCATATTGCCGTTGATCAAGAGCCTGTCCGCCATCGGGTCATCGGACGGGTTCAGACCGATGAAGCCGCGCCATTCGTTGCCGGTGATGATGGCGTTCTGCCGCTCTTTGTGCAGGATCTCGGATTGGGTTTTCATGTCGCCGCGCAGAAGGCCGGAGACGTTGAACTCTGCGAAATACCCGGCGGCCCGGTCCTGCGGGGTGAATAGCTTGAAGTTGATCCATTGCTCCCAGCGCCGGTACCAGCTCACCATGCAATCTTTGTAGAATCCAAGGTCAGACTTTTCGATGTTGTTGTCAGTCGCGCGGTCCATCTGCTGGGCCTTGTGAAGCGGGACCCGGAACCACCCGCAGACCTCAGCGAACGTGTATTTGCAATACTCTAGAAACTGCGCTTCGGCCAGCGGCATGGCGCCGTGGATGGGCTTGTAGTCGGAACCGGTCTTTAGGATCATGGCCCTGTGCGCTTTGCCAAGGCCGGAGAACTTTTCTCTTAAATCCTCAATCTGCTCATCGCGCGCATTCTTGTCTGACGGTAATCCATCTACCAAAAGCAGGCCGCCGATATTCATGCCGTTGCTAAAAAACCGCCCGGCAAATTCGTCAGTAGCCAGCCCGATCCCGATGCACTCCGCCGCGTTGCGGACCACGGATAAGCCCTTGACGCCATCCCAGCCGAGGCCGGGAATGTGGAAAACTGCGTCCGGAGGAAGGGGATGCTTCTCGCCGCGCTCGTCGGTATACTCGTAATAGAGCCGCCTGGTCTCCGGATCGCGCATGGGCTTGATCATGGTCCAGGGGACCGGGATGAGTTTTTCCAGCCGGCCGCGCCGGTCGAAAAAGGGGAAGGCGTAACAGTTGCCGCTCAGGAGTTCCTGCAC
>JAQTSI010000172.1 GCA_028711365.1 Methylococcaceae bacterium | reverse complement strand
AAAACGGCCATGCCCAGAGGGACGAGCAGGAGCAGGTCCATGGCGATGGGATCCAGCCAGAAACTCAAGCTCAAGCCAACATCCGCCGCCAGTATCAGGGCGGTCCTTGCATCATCCTGTTCCAGGCTGTTGAGTTGTAGGGCGAGGGTCAGAAGTACCAAGACGCCAATCACCTCGCAATGGGAAATCATTTGCGCCGGGGCCAGTGGCGATGCCGTAATCTCGATGAGGGCGGCGATGATGGGTATCGACAGCAGACCATCGGCCAGAAGCAGGGCGGATAGATCCACCGACCGCAGCAGGCCGGGGGAAAGGGGAAGGGTCTCGGCATAGGATCTGAACGGGCCGCCGCCGATGTTTTCTCTTTGCAGGAAACTCCATGCCAAACCCGTTATTTGAAGTCCCAGGCAATAAGCCAGAATCCAAAGTGGGCCATTTCCTTCCGAGAATATTCCCATCACCGGTTTCGCCAGGAATTTGATCTGCATCAGCAGCGGCGTCGCCGCCGGGGAGAGCAGGCCAAGCGCCAGCAAAATCGCTTGCCAGTGCCGCAACAGCAAGCGGCCTGTGGCGACGGCATACCAACGCATTCGCCAGCGCAACAGGAAACTGAATATATCGGGCAAAGTCGCTTTACCGTCCATTCCATGAGGGTGGATAGTATAACCGCGACGGGTTTTCCCGCCTATTCGATCGAAACCCGGAAGAGGGATCGAGGGGCAGAATCCTGGGCGCCGGCGGCGCCCAGGAAGGTTTTCCTAGAATCCGCGCCGTCCCTGCCCGGACTGGATGCGCAGCAGGGCGGCGGTGAGGATGTCGATGTCCTCGCAGGTGTTGTACAGCGCCAGCGAGGGGCGAACCGTGCTTTCCAGACCGAAGCGGCGCAGGATGGGTTGGGCGCAGTGGTGACCGGCGCGCACGGCGATGCCTTCCTGGTTGAGCGCCTTGCCGACTTCCTCGGTGCGAAAACCCTCGAGTACGAAGGACAACACCCCGGCCTTTTCCTTCGCCGTGCCGATCAGCCGCAGTCCCGGCACGATGGACAGCCGGTGGGTGGCATAAACCAGCAGTTCATGCTCGTAGCGGGTGACGTTCTCGATCCCGATCTCGCCCAGATAATCCAGCGCGGCGCCCAGTCCCACCGCGTCGGCGATGTTGCCGGTGCCTGCCTCGAAGCGCGCCGGCGCCGGCTGGTAGATCGTCTTCTCGAAGGTGACATCGGCGATCATGTTGCCGCCGCCCTGCCAGGGCGGGGTGGCATCGAGCACCTCGGGTTTGCCGTACACCGCGCCGATGCCGGTGGGAGCGAAGACCTTGTGGCCGGAGAAGACGAACCAGTCGCAGTCCAGCCACTGCACGTCGGCCCGCAGGTGCGATACCGATTGTGCGCCATCGAGCAGCACTCGCGCGCCATGGCGATGGGCGATCTCGATCATCTCCTTCGTCGGGGTGACGGTGCCCAGGGCATTGGAAACCTGGCTGAAGGCCGCCAGTTTGGTGCGTGAGGTGAACAGTTTCTCGTACGCTTCGAGGATCACCTGGCCGTCGTCATCCACCGGGGCGACGCGTAGCTTGGCGCCCTTCTCCGCGCATAACTGCTGCCAGGGAACGATGTTGGCGTGGTGCTCCAGCCAGGTGATGACGATCTCGTCATCCTTTTCGATATAGCGCCGGCCCCAGCTCTGGGCGATGAGATTGATGCCCTCGGTGGTGCCGCGCACGAACACGATTTCCTCGGCCGATCCGGCATTGAGGAAGCGTCGCACCTTCTCCCTCGCCCCCTCGTAGGCATCCGTGGACCTGGCCGCCAGTTCGTGGGCCGCGCGGTGGATGTTGGAGTTCTCGTGCTTGTAAAAGTAATCGAGACGATCGATGACCGCGTTGGGCTTCTGGGTGGTGGCGGCGTTGTCCAACCAGATCAAGGGTTTGCCGTTGACCTTCTGATCCAGAATGGGGAAGTCGCGCCGTATCGCCCTAGGATCGAAGGGACGGGCGGAAAATCCCAAATCCGGCGTCCTTTCGGGGTCCAGCCCGCTGGATGCGCCGGGAAAACGAGTCTCGGCCTGAGGGGCGGCTTGATTCGAATCGAGAAAGTAGAACGAAGATCCGGGAGTCGGAATGCCGGCCGGAATTTCGCCCAATGCCGCAATGCCCGGTAATGACGATGTGTCCGGGTAGGACTGAAGGCCCGGTAAACCGGAAATGGAAAACGAGTCAGCCGTCGGAGGGTAGGGCGGCGAGACGAATAACTCGTTGGCGAGGCTGGCGATCAGCGCCGGATCGGGCGCGCTCGCCGAGTGGGGATCACTGTGAATAGGGTTAGTAGTCGACATTGACGTTCTCCTGTACGCGGAGGGCGTCCTCCGTAATGGCCGCCGCCGAACGGCGGCGGCTTCTGGTTGCAAAGGCGCTATCGGGTGCCTGGAATGCCTCGCTCCGGAGCCCCGGAATCGGGCAACCCAAGCGCTTCATGTGAGAACTCGTAGGGCACGAAATGGAAGTTTGGCTCGGAGCGCGGGGGCCTCAAGCTGGCTTCCTCGAGAAAGTACAGGGACGATCCCGAAGCCGCCGTCCCGGCTGACTCGGACGGCAGCGCCGAGGAGCCGCTCGGCACGCCCAGGCGGGATTCCGCAGGCGGTGCAAGCTCCGATGGTGCGGATGCAGACGCCGTCAATCCTTCGGTCGGAACCAACTCGGGGCGGAATTCGTGGATGCTGGACGAAGCCGGGGACTGCGCGGCTTCCTGCGGCGTCGGCAATCCCCCCACGCCCGCAAGCGAAGAAGGCAATGCACCCAACCCAGGCTCGACCGGTGCCGGGAAAGCCTCCGCCGGGGGGGCGGAGGAAGCCGCTGGCAATGAACTCGTTCCTTCCGCTACGGAGGATTGGGCCGAATCCAGGAAGTAAAAGTACGACCCGGCAGGTGCCACCGAAGGTTCACTAACCGCGGTCTGCACAGGCAAGCCCGTCACACCCGCCAGCGAGGCGGGTATGGCGCGATAATCCGGTTCGGCGGGTTGGGCGAAGGCCGCAGGAGGGGATGGACTACTGGCCGCCGAGGAGGCCGGACCGTTGAAACCCGCCAGCGAAGCAGGCACCGCGCGGAGCTCCGCCTCGGTCGGTGGCGAAACCCCCGACGTTGGCGGCACATAGGGCGCAACCGGCAGCGAGGCGAACTCGCCCTGCGGCGCCGTGGGCGGTTCAACGGGCACCGCCGACAGGGGGGGCGCCTGCTGCACGTCGACGGTGAGCGCCGGCGCCGTAGGCTGACCTGACACCGCCTGGAAGAATTCATTGGCGAGCCGGGCGATCATCCCTTCATCGGGCAGACCGAGCGCGGCGGGCGGGCCCTCCCAAGCCTGCACGCCGCCTGTAGTGGATACGGGGTCGTTCAGACCGGTGGTTCCGTAATCACTTGTACTCATGGTAGTAACCCACATCGACGTCTTCCAGCACGCCGAGCGCGTCCTCGGTCAGAATCGCCGCCGAGCAGTAGAGAGAGATCAGGTAGGAGGCGACTGCCTTATGGTTGATGCCCATGAAGCGGACCGAAAGGCTGGGGCTCACTTCGCCCGGCAGACCCGGCTGGAACAACCCGATCACACCCTGTTTACGTTCGCCGGTGCGCAGCAACAGGATCTTGGTCTTGTTGGTCTGCGGGTCCACGGAGAGCTTGTCGCTGGGAACCAGCGGGATGCCGCGCCAGGTCAGGAACGGCGAGCCGAACAGATTTACGGTCGGAGGAGGAACGCCACGGCGGGTTGCTTCGCGGCCAAAGGCCGCAATTGCTTTGGGGTGGGCTAAGAAGAAGGCGGGTTCCTTCCAGACCTTGGTGATCAGTTCATCCAGGTCATCAGGGGTCGGCGGGCCCTTGCGGGTCTTGATGCGCTGCGTCGGCGCGGCGTTGCTGAGAAAGCCGTATTCGGGGTTGTTGATGAGTTCGCTTTCCTGCTTTTCCTTGACACCCTCGACGATGAGGCGAAGCTGCTCGCGGACCTGATCGATGGGCCGGCTGTAGAGATCCGAGACGCGGGTCTGGATGTCGAGTACGGTGGTGACTGCGTTTAGCAAATATTCGCGGGGATGCTCTTCGTAATTGACGAAGGTTTCCGGCAACTCGGCGTCTCCCCTGGGGCTGCACTCGACATCTCGGGGGCCTTCGCCGCGTGTTTCCTCGACCCGGTTGAGTCGATAGATGCCGGCTTCGACCGGCGTCCAGGCCAGGAAGGATACCAGCCAGCGCGGGGTGATCCCCGACCATTGCGCATGGGTTTTGGTGGCATTGGCGAGTTGGCGCGCCGCAGCTTCGCCCAGGGTATTACGGGGTTCGACTTGGTCAGTCATTGAACTATCTCCTAAAGGTCAGTAAAAGGCGGAAACCGATGGGGGATCGATTTTCAGGGGCTCATCTTAGGAGGCTTTCAAAGGATGCGCAAAAAGCTGTCAGAAAGTAGGTGAAAATCCGTCATACCGGACAATTGGATGCAATAACGGAAAAATATAGGAAGATTCGCTTATCTTCTAAATAAGGCTTATTGGCGCGTGTATATTGTAAAAAAAACGAAATTGGCGAGCTTCATGAACGCATACGCACTAACCCACCTCGATCAACTCGAGGCGGAAAGCATCCACATCATCCGCGAAGTTGCGGCGGAATTCGAAAATCCCGTCATGTTGTATTCCATCGGCAAGGACTCCGCCGTCATGTTGCATTTGGCGTTGAAGGCTTTTTATCCCGGCAAGCCGCCGTTTCCGCTGATGCATGTGGACACCACCTGGAAATTCCGCGAGATGATCGAATTTCGCGATCGTCGGGTCGACGAACTCGGACTCGAGCTGATCGTTTATGTCAATCAGGAGGGTATCCGCCAGGGTATCAACCCTTTCATCCATGGAAGCAAAACTCATACCGACATCATGAAGACCGAGGCCCTCAAGCAGGCGCTCGACCAATACCGGTTCGACGCGGCCTTCGGCGGGGCCCGGCGCGATGAGGAGAAATCGCGTGCCAAGGAACGGGTTTATTCCTTTCGCGACAAACATCATCGCTGGGATCCGAAGAGTCAACGCCCGGAGTTGTGGAATATATTCAATGGCAGGATCAACAAGGGCGAGAGTATCCGGGTATTCCCCCTGTCCAATTGGACCGAGCTGGATGTATGGCAATATATCTATCTGGAGAGCATTCCCATCGTGCCGCTTTATTTCGCCAAGGAACGACCGGTGGTTGAGCGTGACGGGGCTTTGATCATGGTGGACGATGAGCGCATCCCGCTGGAGGCGGGCGAACAGCCCGCGATGACGAAGGTGCGTTTCCGCACCCTGGGTTGTTATCCCTTGACCGGGGCGGTGGAATCGGAAGCCACTACCCTGCCCGAGATCATCCAGGAAATGCTGTTGACCACCACTTCCGAACGCCAGGGCCGCATCATCGACCACGATCAAGCCGGTTCGATGGAACAAAAGAAGAAAGAAGGGTATTTCTGACCCTCAGCCCGGCCTTCTTCCTCAAAGGGTAAAGGGGGACTATGTTTTCGCTACGCGAACTTGCAATCTATGTCACACCAATCTGAACTCATTAGCACCGACATCCATGCCTATCTGGCCCAGCACGAACGCAAGGAACTGCTGCGCTTTCTCACCTGCGGCAGCGTCGACGACGGCAAGTCCACCCTGATCGGGCGCCTGCTGCATGATTCGAAGATGATCTACGAGGATCAACTGGCCGCCATACACCGGGACAGCAAGACCGTCGGCAGTACCGGGGGCGATATCGATCTGGCCTTGCTGGTGGACGGTTTGCAAGCCGAACGTGAGCAGGGCATCACCATCGACGTGGCGTACCGCTATTTCTCCACGCCTAAGCGCAAATTCATCATCGCCGACACGCCCGGCCATGAGCAATACACCCGCAACATGGCCACCGGCGCATCCACCTGCGATTTGGCCATCATCCTCATCGATGCCCGCCACGGCATGCAAGCCCAGACCAAACGCCATAGTTTCATCGTCTCCCTGCTGGGACTCAAGCAGGTGGTGGTGGCGGTGAACAAGATGGATCTGGTGGGCTATGATCGGGCGGTGTTCGAGCAGATCCGACGGGATTATGTGGATTTCGCAACCCGGTTGGAGATCCCCGACATTCGTTTCATCCCCCTGTCGGCATTGAAAGGCGACAACGTGGTCAACCCCAGCCCCGCCATGACTTGGTATGAGGGCCAAGCGCTGATGGATTTGCTGAATGGCATCGAAATTTCCCGGAACCGGGAATTGCTGGCGCTGCGTTTCCCGGTGCAATACGTCAACCGCCCGAATCAGAATTTCCGTGGCTACAGCGGGACGATAGCGGCGGGTGTCGTGCGCAAGGGTGACGAGCTTACGGTTTTGCCTTCTCGAAAATCCAGCCGGGTCAAGTCCATCGTCACTTATGATGGCGAACTGAGCGAAGCTTTCCCGGGTCAAGCGGTGACCTTGACCTTGGAGGATGAAGTCGATATCAGCCGCGGCGATCTGTTGGTGAACCCAAACGAACTGCCTTCGTTAAGTTCACGCTTCAACGCCAACCTGGTATGGATGACGGACGCTCCGCTGATCCCCGGCAAGCAATATTATTTCAAACAGGCCACCAAGACGGTGACCGGCGCCGTCTCGCAGATTCATTACCGCACCGACGTCAATACCCTGAAGCGGCAGGAAGCCGGGCAACTCAAGCTCAATGAGATCGGACTTTGCGAGGTGGCGCTGAATGCGGCCATCGCTTTCGATCCCTATGCCCGCTGCAAGGGGGGTGGATCTTTCATCGTCATCGATCGGCTGACCCATGTGACGGTGGGGGCGGGCATGATCGTCGGCGAGGCGGAACCGGTAGAAACCCGCAGGCTCACCCCGGAGGAACGCAGCGCCCGATTCGGCCAGAAAGCCCTCACTTTCTGGCTGACCGGTGCGCGGAGAGTGGAAACCGCTTACCGGCTGGAGCGCGGCTTGTTCGACCTGGGCCATGCCAGTATCGTGCTAGATGAAGAAATGGCCGACGCCGAGGCCATGGCCAACAAATTCAACCAGGCCGGCTTGATCTGTCTGTGCGCTTTGGAGGGTACTGCCGCCGAGGAGGGAACCCACCGCGTCCTTGCAGCGGAAACTGCCGAACTGGATGAGATCCTGAAACTGGTTAGCCTGCATCCGGCCTCCGGCGGCCAACCGGAATATGTGATTTGATCGCTTGTGCGGATGACGTTACCGCTTCAGCGCCAGGGTGATGCCGTCCGCGACCGGTACGAGGCTGATATCGACCCGGCTATCGTCGTGGATTTTCCGGTTCAAGGCGCGGATGGCCACGGTGTCGGTGCCGTTTTCGGCATCGTCGGCGACGCGTCCCTCCCAAAGCACATTATCGATCAGCAGCAAGCCGCCGGGCCGAAGCAATTGCAGGGTCTTTTCGTAATAGGCGTCGTAATTCTCCTTGTCGGCGTCGATGAAAGCGAAATCGTAGCGGTCCGCCTGGTTATCCGCCAACAAGCCGGCCAAGGTGTCGACGGCGGGGGCTAGCCGCAAGTCGATCTTGTCCGCCACCTCCGCTTTTTCCCAATAACGCCTCGCCATTGAAGTCCAGCCCTCGTCGATGTCGCAGGCGGTAATCCTGCCTTCCGCCGGCAAGGCCAGGGCGACGGAAAGCGAGCTGTAGCCGGTGAATACCCCGACTTCCAGCACTTTCCTGACGCCTGCGAGTTTCACCAGCAAAGCCATGAATTGGCCTTGCTCGGGGGAAATCTGCATATGCGCTTTGGGCAGGGAGGCGGTTTCCTCCCGCAATTGCCGCAATATCTCAGGTTCGCGCAGGGATGCCGAGATCAAGTATTGATAGAGCCTGTCATCCAGGCCGATGCTTTTGTTGGACATGATTTTCCTCGAATGAATATCGCCGATCCGCTCACCACATCCGCTGCAACACATCGTGACGGTCCAGGAAACGGTGCTTGATCACCGCCGCCACATGCAGACTGATGAGGGCCAAAGCGGAGTAGGCGAGCACGGTGTGGACATCGCCTGGCCAGGTGCCTATGTCCTCGACGGTGGGAAACAGCTTGGGCAGGGGCAGACCGAACAGCTTCACCGCTTTGCCATGCAGATCGGAAGTCGCCCAGCCGGTGAGTGGGGTGATGATCATGAACAGGTATAGCGCTTTGTGTCCCCCATGGGCCAGTTGCTTTTCCCATTCCTGCAGGGCGGCAGGCAGGTTCGGCATCGTCGATCGTAAGCGGACCCGAAGCCGCGCCGCCAGCAGGAGGATCGTCAACACGCCCAGCGATTTGTGCCAGCCGAACAGGGTGGGACGGAAGGTATCCTGTTTGTCCAGATCCACCATGGTGTAGCCCGAAACGAACAACAGTAAGAAGATCAGGGCCGTGGCCCAGTGCAGGGCGCGCAGAACGGTGGGATATTTTTCCTCGGATGGGAGCTTGGTGGTGAGTTGGCTCATGGTCATACCCTTGAAATGTCATGGTGTCGAGTGATCGAATCGCTTTGCCTGCGGAGTGCTTCCATTCGATCACCGTCCAAGCACCCGCATCTGCCGATAGGCACCGATCCGGGCAACAATGGTTTTCGCGCCGGTTGCCCGGATTTTGGTCTTAGGTTTTACGGGAAAGTTCCAGTCAGAGCAACCGCAGGAAGCCGGTTAGGACTGCTCGGGTCAATGACAGCCGCAAACCGAATCCATCAGAGCGCAAAATTCCTGGTAGGGCGTGGCCAATACATCGTGAGACCAGGAATAGGAAAAATCAGCTCATAGGGAATTCACGACCAATTCCTTGTGTAGGCGGGTGAGATGCTCCTCAACAAGTGCATGGCGCGCTTCTTCCCAAACGGAATGAAAATCCGCTTGGCGAAATTGCTCATAATGCGCGATGTCCATTACCACGTAACGCGGTCTACCATTCACGCTGATGATGGCTTCGTCCTGATTTTCCAAGACCGATTCTAAGATCGAGATACCCTGGGATTTCAAATCGTTGGCGGTGATGATATTCATGGCATTTCAAGGCTTCTAGGATGGGGCTACCCGTGCCGGCTAACGATTGATAGGATCGGCCGACGATGGCCGGACAGGGTCCGTTCGATGGAAAACTTAGCCGTCATGGTTGATAGGTGCTGTCGCCATGCGGCGCGGCCTTGAACTCGGGCAGCGCCTCGACCTTCGCCGAGAAGGCCACCAGGGACGGATACTGGGCGGCAGGTACGGTCTCGGGAAGCATTTGCTGGGTGAAATGCCAGGCCACCGCCACACTCACTCCCGCTTGAGTCATGGTTGAACTCGCTGTAGCGAGCGGAGAGCGGGCAAGTTCCTCCTCGATGGCTCCATAGGCTGCGAGCAACTGGCCGGTAACGCGCGTTATCCAGGGCTCATGCTGCTTCTCGGGGGGGCGCTGATTGAGTTCGTAGACGATCTGAACGCTCTTCTCGCACGCGGCCAAGGCCAACCCGATAATTCGCAAAGCATGCTGAAGTTCCTGTAGCCGGGTTGGCATGAGGCTGCGGGGACGCGAAAGGGCTTCCGCGTACTCCAGGATCAGCGTGGAATCCATCAGTATTTCGCCGTCATCGCAGATGAAGGTAGGTGCCTTGACGACGGGATTGATCTGCTGGAACTGGGGGAAATTGCGGAAGACCGAAAATGATTGATGCTCGAAGCGCAATCCGAGAAGTTGCAGTGAGATGGCGACGCGGCGGACATAGGGTGAAGCGAGCATGCCGATAAGTTTCACTAGGGTTCCTCGTTTGTGATGGCTACTATTAAAATGGTGGAACATTCCGCTTTTAACGCATCCCTCTCGAAAGCATAGGCATAAGATTACTCACCAATACCCATTGGTGGTTACGGCAGATGTGTGGACGCCCGATTCAAGCCTGCCAAGTCCGTCATCGGCTTGCCAGGTGATCTTTAATGGGGCCGATTTGCGCTGATGAGACAGCGTCATGAATAGCTTTTATCCTCCATTATATCAGCAGATAATATGGAACTATTATGGTACTCGATGTCATGTGTGGGAGGTGGCATATTGTTGGCAAATTTTACCCGCTTCCGGCTGTCGAACGCCGGCTTGTGGGCATCAGAATCCTCCTGCTCATGGTGCCTAGATCTGGCCGATGGCGCTTGATCATCTCATGGGAAGGTTCTTCGATAGCGATATAGGCTATGCGGGCATCGAGTGGAATGGCACCGGTAGACCGCACAAAATGGACTTCCCGAACCCATGGAAAACGAGGTTTAATGAGCTGCCATTTTCGATGCATGGTTTGTTTAGAATCTTAGGAATGATCTATTCCCGGTAGCTGTCGAACTCGACAATTATGTGTTGCTGTCGCCTGATGCGATTAACCTAAACGAGGCCAACCGGGAGAAACTACAGGCGGTGATGAATGCCGAGCCGTTGGCCTTGATCGAGTATTGGGCGGTTACCACGGATTATGACGGCGAGGTATTCCGTTCAGTTTGGCAGGATTATCGCGGCAACACTGAAAACGATGCCGGTCCGTTGCGGGTGGTGACGAAAGCAGTAGAGTTGTTCCCGCTGTTAGCTTTATATAAATCAAGCTGATAACGAAATTTTGACAGTATTCGCAAGCGTTTTTTGCTCCTTTGAAG
>JAQTSI010000442.1 GCA_028711365.1 Methylococcaceae bacterium | reverse complement strand
ACACCTTCATACCAACGTACCCAAATGTAAAACACCGTGTAGATCGAGAACGCAAACGCCAGCCACTTCGTATCGAGCAAGGGCTTGTCTTGCGCTGCTACACCACCAATTGTCGTTGCAGCCATAGTAATACCTCCAAGTTAATGTATCAGACATCGACAGCCCTAAAAGCCGCGATGCTGCGTTTCTCTTTAAATGTTTAGTTCGTCCTTGACTATTTCTCTTCCGCCCAAAGGACCGAAGAAGTCGCCCTGCCTTTTGGCGCCGCGACACTTTGTCACACCCCCTATTCCTTGTCAATACCACCGGCTTGTTAATCGCCGAAATTTCATCCCGCTTATTCAGACTTGTCACAATGGCTGATTTCCGTCATCTGCGCCTCGATCCATTCCTCCGCTTGCCGGTTGATCTCGGCCGTACTGAAGCGGCTAGCGTCGATGGCGGGACCTATGCGTACCCGGACCACACCGGGAAACTTCAGAAATGCCTTGCGCCGCCAGAACTTACCGGCGTTATGAGCCACGGGAACCACGGGGCAACCGGCACGCTGAGCCAGCATGGCGCCACTGGCGTTGTAGCGGCCTTTCTGTCCGGGAGGCATACGAGTCCCCTCCGGAAAGATCACCACCCAACGCCCCGTCTTCAAACGCTCTTCGCCGTCGCGCAGCACCTGTTTGAGAGCCGCCGATTTGGCCCCCCGGTCGATGGCGATCGGATCCTGCGTCGCCATGGCCCATCCCCAGAAAGGGATGCGCAGCAATTCCTTTTTCAGGATGAACACTAAGGGTGGGAAAATCGCCTGCAGAGCGATGGTCTCCCAGGTCGATTGATGTTTGGCCAAGATCACTCCAATGTGCTGCGGAATGTTTTCGACTCCCTGAACCTCATAGCGTAGACCGCAGACGGTTTTCAAGGTCCAGAGATTGAAGCGCACCCAAAGTTGGGCGCAACCGTAGCGCAGTTGGAACGGACGATGGCTGAGCAACACCATCAACGGCGCGAGAACGATGGATGACAGCAGTTGGCCGAGGAAGAAAATGGCGGAACGGATGACTACGCTCAAGTCAGCCTTGGGTAAAGAGGATGTATTGGACGGCTTCATGGAGATTGACGAAAGTTGGGACATCGAGATCGGGATTGCGTCGCAGGGTTTTCTTCCCTTTGCCGGTTTCCACCAGGATGGCTTCTGCGCCCGCCCGCAGCGCGGCTTGGATGTCGCGCAGGGAATCGCCCACCGCCGGCACCCCACTCAAATCCATCGGGTATTGCCGGGTGAACTGCTCGAACAGACCGGATTTCGGCTTGCGGCATTCACAGCCCTCTTCGGGACCGTGAGGACAGACGAAAATCGCCTCGATGCAGCCTCCCGCCTCGCCAACCTGCTTGCGCATCTTGCGATGGATTTGTTCCAGGGTGTTCAGGTCGAAAAGACCCCGCGCCACACCGGACTGGTTGGTCAACACGGCGATGTGATAGCCGCCGCGGTTCAATTGGGCGATGGCCTCCAGACTGCCAGGAATCGGAATCCATTCCTCGGGAGATTTGATATAGGCGTCGGAGTCTTCATTGATAACCCCGTCGCGGTCGAGTATTACCCAGCGCATATCGGTTTTTAGTGGAAATGGATGTGTATTCTAGTGCGAATTCAAGCACATCGTCCAATAACACCCAAAAGCCGGGTACGATTCAAAGTGATGCAGCGCGGCAAGGGCGAGCGCGTCTTGATGTCGATCTCATGAATCAGCAGTCTTTAGCTGGTCGTCGCCGGTGAGCGGGCGCTCCAATGAAGGCAATAACTTCCTGCCGTCCGGAGTGATCGCCATGCCTTCGCCCCCACCGCTGCTCCTGCGCGGAACGTATTGGACTGGACGGTTTCCCGGTACGGCCAATACAAGCCAGCCAGGGGGTATTTTTGCCCTGTTCGTCCAGCAAGTTGGTGCCATCGTCGTTATCGCCCAGGCGGGCAGGGTCGGTGGTGACGGGGAAATCGCCAAACAGATAGACGGTGCGGATCGCCGGGTGTTTTTCCTGCACCCGCAGCAAAGTGCGGAAATCGAAGCTCTGGATGTCGGCGCGTTCGGTCATGCCGTTGGATTTGATCACACCGGCCAGGGTGTCGGCGAACAGTTCGACTAAACCCTGACGATAGCTTACGGTTGCAGGCACATGACTGATGAATGATGATTGCTTTACAGGAAACGAGTCTGTGGCCCTCCCTCCCACGAATCAAGGGCCGACACCAGAGGCATTACGGCCGTTCCTTCAGCGCATCCCCGTCATAAGCGATTCCCGCCCAGCCCTGTTTCATGAACGCGCGGATATTGGCATGATTCGAGGCTTGAGGATTTTCTAAAACCTCTTTCCAATAATAATCGCCGAACAGGCTCAGGGTTTGATCCGGGGACAAACCATGTAATTTGGCGAAATAAAACAGTTTGCAAGAGCCCTCGTTGACGCCCGCCTCATTGATCAGCGATCCATTGACGAAACGGGTGGGGGTATACTCGTAATTGGCCGCGATCACCGCAATGGAATCCTGAAAGGATACCTTCCCGCCACTTTTCACATTATCCAGGAATGCTTCGAGTTTCATGTTTTTTCGGCTCTTTGGGAACTTGCATGGCAAATAAAAAGACTAAGTAAAACAGATGTTTGCTAAGGCTGATAGGGCGGTTTGGAAGCGAGGTGTGCCATGACCGAGTATGTCATGATTCCCCTTGATAT
>JAQTSI010000171.1 GCA_028711365.1 Methylococcaceae bacterium | reverse complement strand
TTCTGCCACCGCTCCCGATCTTGGGGTACCAAACGCTGGATGCGGATTCTTCGGTTCATGACACCCTCCCACCCGATTCGCCATCGCGACCCTAAGTGTAGTCACTATTGGGGGGATAAGGGAGTAGAGAGGATTGGCATATAATAATGAATGGGAAACTTATCATACATAATTGGTATACCTTCATTATACTCGATAAATCAATTAAACCCACCTCCCGCAATTTGATCCCGGGTAAGGCAAATGCTTCACAGCCTGTCGTTCCTACATCCCGATTGGCGAGATTTTAAGATCGGCTGGAACGGCAAGCTCTATGGACCGGACCGATTTCGTCTGCCTGCCTAGTCACACATGGTAAGCTTGGAGCGTTGAAATCCCAACCAAACCCTAAAAGGAAACATCATGATCCGACATGAAACCGACTATGCCGCATGGGCTGGAGAACAAGCCGCCCTACTCCGATCAGGACAATTCTCGGACCTCGACATCGAACACATTGCCGAAGAACTGGAAAACATCACGGGAAACGAACGCCGGGAAATCTATAGACGACTGCGTATACTCATCGCCCATCTTCTGAAATGGCAATTTCAACCTGACCAACGTTCCAACAGTTGGCGAGCCACTATCAAAGTACAACGCACGGATATCGACGATGTGTTAGAAGAAAGCCCGAGCCTAAAAAGAGAACTCGAGGCAAGCATCAGAAAAGCCTACCCAAAAGCGCGAGAACTTGCCGCTGACGAAACAGGCTTAATCGAGAAGGATTTTCCGAGAGTCTGCCCATACACCGAAACAGAGATCCTCGATAGCCATTTCTGGCCAGACTAAACAACCACCGGCTGAGAGCGTGTTGAAAAACCTGCTCTCACCCGACTGGTCGAAGCCATCATGACCGCCCGCGAGAGCCCGCCGGTGTACGAAGCTCAGGGTTACGCTTTGGTCCGGAGTAAGCCGTCTCCCGTTTTCCATCAACCGTACATTCAGATCATACCCCCAGACCGGGATCAATACGGCGAAGCCAACCCTACCGAACACGATCAATCTCCGGATACATGATCTTTACTGCTTCTTGGCCATGGCGAAAATGAGAGAAGCCCCGCTTCCATCGGTATTGCTGGTGCCTTCACGACGGGTGAACATGAACTCTCTATCCCCATTTACCAAGACAAAGTAGGTGTTGAACGATTTTCCACCTAAGGCGGCAGTCACTTCGCCGATACCCTCCTTGTTGAGGGTATAGGTGCAATCCTCGGTATTTTGGTAGACCGCGTTGGCAAGCCCCGCCTTGTTCGCCAGGCTATGAATCGTGCAATGCCCCTTGCCATCGAAGGTGTAAACGCCCACCCGCTCCGCCACCGCCCCGGTGGTCTGCTGGACGGCAGCATCGAAATGGGCGTTGAAAAAGCCTTGAGCGTGGAAACCGTAGTTGCCTTTCAATCGACTGAGGGGCGATTTCCCATGATCTCCACTGGCCTGGGCCTCGGCACCGATTGCAAGGCTAATCAAAGCGCAAGCCAAAACTGCGCCGCATTTATGCAGCGTATTGATCGTTTTCATGATTTTTCCTCAACTGTAATGATGAAATTTCGCCCGACGTTGTACGGCTTTCGGACAGATCGGTTCGCGGCGGCAAGACCAGGAGCATTCATCATGCCATCTATTTCCATATAAAAATTATGTGCTTTGGCTGGATTTAGGCTAAACCGCGTGGGATATCCAGCACGAACGAGTCATATGACTCAGCGCACCAATGGAAGCCTCTTTATCATTTACCTTGGCCCGGCCCATCCGTCCAGGGCGGTCATTCGTGGCGAGGCATCCGCCGCTCACCTCCCGTAGCGGAAATACTGGCTAAAACCAGGATTGAATGGGAGAAAACATCACGCTCAGATCGACGAATCCTTCATAATCGGTCACACTGACTTCGGCACAAATCTCCTCGATCGCGATGCCGCGCGCTTCCAAATCCTCCCGCAACACATAGACGGGAAGATGCCGCATGGCTTCGGCCAGTTTCGGAGCAAAAACGCCATCCTTGAGTGCCGCGTAGACACCGCTTTCCAACAAAAGGATCGAGTCCCCCTCCCCTGCCCGCTCCAGGCATTGAATCAGGGTCTGTGATTCATGGGGAGAACGGTTGACCAGATGCAATATGCCCATCAGCCCCCCACGACGATGTCGGCGGCGGCGATGAACCGGCCGACTTCCCGGCGATCGATCTGATGCACGGGCAAAATCAGTCCCTGCGGCTCCAATCCCCGCTCTGACAGCGATTCCGATTCCACCCACAACTCTTCGATGCCGTAAATTTCCAGTGCCTCGAACATCGGAGCGATGGGTCTGAAGTCCAAGACCTGCGGCCGCTGGCCGGCTTTGAGTTGGAACACGCCGTCATCCAGGAACAAGACCCTAACCGTCTGATCGAAAGCCGCGACGGTCATGAGCATGTCCAGCGTCTCCCGGGCCGCAACGCCCGCATGGGGAGAGCGACGAATGACGAAAACAAAGGATTTCATTCAACCACCGAATGACAGGAAACGATCGGCCCGCAGACAGGCATCGACCCACAGGCCCAACCCCGCGATGCGAAAGCCTTCCGCCGGCCCGGCCCGGCCTGCCTCTTCCTCCAGTAGTCCACGCCGGTGCGCGGCGGAAATGCAAACGACCAGATCGATGCCATATTCCGCCGCCAATATCGACCAGCGTTGGGTCAGAGTTTGCTCGTCCTGCGGGGGTATCATGCGCAGGCCATTGTAAGCGCCATCGTGATAGAAAAAGACCAGGATGATTTCATGTCCCTTGCGCAAAGCCGCCCTGACGAACTGGTAAGCACTGCCGCACCCTTCATTCGACCAGGGAGCCCCATTGATTTGAATCACGAATTTCACAAACTCTTAACCCGAACGGTTGTCTGAAGTAAGGTATGTTAACCTGAAAGCCCTATCCAGCCTGTCAAAAATAGCCTTCGCTCTATCCCCATATCAACGCTTATGTTCAAACCCGGCAAGTCCATTGCTTTATTATTGATCGTCACGCAGTCGGCCCTAGCCGCCACTCCCGCTCTGCCACAGCAAAAGCATCTGAACATCGACTTGAGGGATCTCATGATCCCTTCTACCTTCATCGGTGAAAGTGGGGAAAATAAACACGCCATCGATTTACCCGAAATCGGAGATTCCACCGGCACTTTATTTAGCCCGCTGCAGGAAAAAGCGTTGGGGGAAGCCTTCTTCCGCAGTTTGCACAGCCAGGCGGAAATCAGTGAAGACCCGGAGGTGGAAGAATACATCCAGTCCTTGGGACAAAAGTTGGCTTCCCATAGCGACACCCCCACGCAACCTTTCCATTTCTTCGTGGTCGATGATCCCTCCATCAACGCGTTTGCCGGCCCTGGCGGTTACATCGGCGTCAATTCGGGCCTAATCCAGATTTCGGAAGCGGAAAGCGAACTGGCCTCGGTACTGGGCCACGAAATCGCCCATGTGACTCAACGACATCTTTACCAGTCTTATCAGGCAGCCGGACGCATCCAGTTGATTTCTCTCGCTGCCATGCTGGCGGCCATGGTGATCGGTTCGAGAGCGAGTTCTGGCTATCAGAACCAACCTTATTGCGGGCTCAACAACGACACTTGCCAAAGGTCGCCTCCCGTGAGCCAGGGTTTGGCCACCGCAGCCATGGGGCTTGGAATTCAATCCATGATCAACTTCACGCGCACCCATGAGGCCGAAGCCGATAATGTAGGCATGCAAATCCTGTCGCACTCGGATTTCGATCCCCGCAGCATGCCCACTTTCTTCGAACGCATGCAACAATCCACCCGTTTCGCAGGTCGCGGCACCCCTGAATTTCTACTCACTCACCCGGTGACGGTCTCCCGGATTTCCGACACCCGAAGCCGGGCGGAGAAATTTCCTTATCGCCAATACCCTGACAGTTTCGCCTACCAATTGATCCGCGCCAAGTTGAAGGTCCAATCCGAACGCAATCCCCACACCGCCCTGGAATATTTCAAAACCGTGGTAACCCAAGGCACCCAACAGCAACGGGATGTCAGCCGCTATGGGCTGGGGCTGGCTCTCATCGCCGACAACAAGGTGGAGGAAGGCAAAAGCATTTTGCAGCAACTGGCCCAGGAATATCCCGATCAATCCCATTTCATCAATGCTCAAGCCAAGGCGGAAATGGACCAGCGCAATTATCCCAAGGCCATGCAGCTTTACGCCACGGCCCGTGAACGATTTCCCGAAAGCCGATCGGTGCGGCTGAATTATGTCAAGGCGCTGTTGGCCACCCACAAGCCGGAGCCGGCGCGTCGGCTACTGGAAGAGTTAACTTCCATCGGCACGACCTCGCCGGACATTTTTGAACTGCTCGCACAAACCTACAGTCAATTGGGAAAAGAGGGAGAATCGCACCGCTACCTGGCGGAAGCCTATTATGCCGACGGCCAAACCCGCACCGCCCTTCTGCAAATGAAACTGGCCCGAAAATTCGCCGGCGATAATTTCTATCTCAACGCCGTGATCGACGAGCGCTTGCACAAATTCAAGGAAGAAGAGGAGGAAAGAAGGAAAAAATGAAGGAACTGCGCCGGGAAGATGGGCACTAGCCGGTCCGCTCTCATAGCGAATCGGCCCTCTGCGCACCCGACGACGAGGGCCGAGGTACGCAGAAGAAAGCTTTCGCGCCTATCCGGGCAAGCCGAATGGGTTATCAGACTGCGGTGTTCGAATCCGCCATCCATGCCTCGTCACGGAGGACCCGGGCGCGGCGTCGCTGCCATCCGATGAAACCCAATCCAGCCAACAGCATCGACAGGGTGTGAGGCTCAGCAACGGCAACACCACCACCGATGGGTGAAATCCAATTCGAAGGCTTGTACATCCACACGTCGCCGTTGAAGGGATCTTTGAGCCCGACGAAAACGCCCAAATCGGGAGCGTAATGCCATTTCCCAAGGACACCGCCGCCGCCTCCATAGTAGTAATCGTTGGCCACGCCGGCTCCACCAGGCCCCGAAGCGATAGAAGCTATATTCTCGACCGTTAATGTCCAGCCAGTGCCGAAATCGCCGCTCAAACTGTAAACATCATTGCCGCCACCCCATAGCAGGAAGCGCCCCCCGATAGGATCATATTCGAACCCCATATCCTTTAGATGGGTGAATGTCAGCGCTCCGCTTGTATTATTGACCGGGTTGAATATGAGTTCGGGATTCCCGGCGGACGGGTGATTCAAGTCCCAGTAGAAGAAAGGAGCGGTGATCGTCGTACCAAAATAGTTGTAAACGTCGCCGGTACGAATGAATAGTTTATGAACCGGATCATAGGCGCCTGTTCCCAAACCACTCAAGGTGTGCGGTTCATAGGTTCCCACCAAGCTCCAGGTATTCAGGCTAGGATTATTGATATCGTTGATTTCATAGCGGTAAAGGGAATTGACCGTTTGGTTTGATCCCACCACATAGACCACGTCCTTGCCGTTCTCCACGGTGGCATCCGCCATGCCATTGACGAACTGTTGCGGCAACACCGAGCTTGACTGGTTGGCGAATATGTCCAGGTTTTGCCACATATTACCGCCCTTGATCGTCGAATCCACCCCCGTTCCGTCCGCTCCACCGACCAAGTTGCCATTGGCGCGACTGGGGTCGAATGCATAAGGGCCCGTACTCACTAGCGCGCCACTGGCATCTTGCTTGGCGTAGATGCTACCGGAATTATATGAGGCGCCGCCAAAGGTCAGGAAACGATCCGCTTTCGACAGATAGACACTGTTGTCATAGGTATGAGCGGCCAGGGGGCTGGCACCATTGTCGACCGTGACATAGCTGGAGCCGGTCGGCGTTGCAACCTGCTTGATGGCGGTCGGCAAGGAGGCCCGCTCCCACTGTAAAGTCGAACTCTTCCAAACATAGACTTCATTGCCTGGATAGTTGGCGTGTCCTCCACCATAAAGAATCGCCTCACCCCGATTACTGTCCCAGGCAAACGAACTCCAAGCCGATATGATGGCCGATTCGTTATTACCTAATGGCTGAGGCAGTTGATACTGTGTTGGCGTCCACACGTCCTGGAATTTGTTCGTGTTGACTTTCGCCCAAGACCCCGCGGACATGCCTTCAATCGTATTCAACAAGGGGCTGGCGATCGGTGCCGCCCCCACATTTCCCGCCATGCAGGAACAAACCGAAAAATAGATAAATCGCCTGGAAATAAGTGAAAGGCGCATTGAATCCTCCTCTAATGTTACTGTCCAAAAATATCTGGCTCTTCGGGATCTCGCGTGGATACCGACTCAATAAAATCAGTTGGTTGGCAAACATCCCCGGTAGGCTAGTATGTCCAAATGGGGTATATCAATACTCTTAAACGGTCCGCCTGGGATTGGGATCCAGTGAAAACAATGACTGATTGGAATCACTGATTTTGCCAGATAGCAAGAACGTCATTCATTTCAAGTTGTTACGTACCACGCGAATTCCCAAAGAGCCAAATATCTTTAAACCGATGTTTCAAACCGATGTTTCAATAGGTTCCCGAGTACTCGTACGGGTCTGCTCAATCATCGCATAAAGTCCACTAGTAAATCATCAATTTTTTCCTATGCCTTCTTTGATCTCTAAGTCTAGGCCAACAAAAATCACACAAGCCATTGATATATAATAATATTTTAACGCCACACGACAGTGCGCATTAGCGTGATCCGTGAGAAGGCGGTTTGGTAACCCGGATTTGAAAGTGAAGCTTTTGAGCCTGGAGCAAGCAATCTCTTGGCATTGGTTTTATAACATAAGTAGGTTAGCGTATTAAAATTTTCGCAAGGATTATTTGGATTCGATACGCAGCTCGGCAAGCCCAATGCCGAGTTGGCGATCGTCGCTACTCAATCCCAGCTCTTTGGGAGAAATGGGCTTAGGAATTTCAATGACGATACTTTTTTCAGTTCCGTCGGTCTTAAAAGAAAGCTCGATATCCTGAGGCAAAGAAGATAAACGGAAGTTTCGTTTATCCCTCCCGATGCTGAAAACGAATGTATGATCTATATTCGGACCAAAGGCATGTGCTTGAAGATGGAGATCAAACTCCTTGGGGAGAGGATACTTTAAATCGAGCTTGACCTTTTTCGCGTTTGACCAACTTCCCCATTCCTCCGGCGCAGCAAGACCACTGGCTCGGTTAACGAGCCCAGGCCAGGATGACTTCTTGAAATCGATTAAATCATCACCGGCTAGCTTCAGCAAAGAAAAACCGGTCATCGATATTTGATGCTTGACCATGGAAGGAAATTCATGCTCGCCGATGATCAACACCCATTCTGTTCCGGGTGGAATTTTCGCAACATCCAAGGGCGCTCCTGGTGGAAGAACAATTGCACTGGCATTTACCCTTGGGTTGTCGAGATAAAATATCGTTCGAAACAGCCCACCCGGTTCCGATGTAGCTATCGCAATTTGGGATCGCTCGTTTTCCTCCATATACTGCTTGGCTAACATTCCCGCCTTGTCATATACATTCGGCACCAAAGCCCGCCTCAACTCTCCATTCTCATAATAGGCAGAGGTAAACATACTGAGCGGCATAAACAAAAATACATAAGACTGCGCCGCCAATTTCCTGTTGTATCCCCACAAAAGTACCGCGATCGTACCAATTCCGCCCAGAAAATAAAATATTGGCACATTGTATGTTACTCCTCTAAGTTCCGGACAATCGACAAGGCCAGGAGTAACCTTACCCAGTAGCGTTGCTATGGAGTAAACCGAGAATACGCCAATCACGAGCGCCGGGATGATTTGGCTATAAAGATTGGCCTTCTGCATTGGGGTGGAAAGTTGTGAAGCTGCGATGATGAAAAAGAATGGCAATGCATAGTTGTAGTAGCGCATGTGAAGCCGCGCAATCGTTTCATACGGACCGATGCCAACAGTGGAGGCCGTAAAAAGAGCAGTAAGGATTAAGAACGTTGCGATGACTACGCAGGCATAAACTTGCATGGAAGCCAAATTGTCATTAATTTCAGCACAGTACTCCTCTTTCGATAAGATTAAAAACAAAGAGCTCAAGGGAACGCCGAAGAGTATTACCAGTGCCATTACATGACTTTGCAGATTCCCGATTGCCGCAGAAGCAAGATGAAAATCATGGCCCGTTCCAATTGCCAAATCAGCAATCGAATCGTAGGCATCAGCCCTCCCTCCCAACATGCTTAACCCGCTTGTTCCAGCAAAAATGTAGCCAAAAACCAACCTGGTGATGAAGGTAAAGACGATAAAATTGCAGCAGATTATGAGTGTTTGTCTGAACCAGTTAGATGAGTCAGATCGTATCATCCGATAAGCAACAAAGATCACGACCCCGGGTATAAAAAATATTGCCCGGACCTTGATCATGACAATCATGCCGAGCATCAGCCCCGCGATCATCCCATAATAATAATTCCTGATATGGTAATGACTCAATATGAACCAGGAAAAAAACCAAAATGCAAAAAAATAGGTAGCCTCCGGCATGAAGTATGCCGTGTACGTATTGATTGGTGACAGGGCCGTAATTATGACAATGAAATGCGCAAGTTTTCTGGAGCATATCTGCCTTGCGATCATATAAATAAACGGGATTGCAGACATAAAAAATACGCCGTTAAACACACGAGCGCAATCCAGAAACCCATCCCCGCAATAACTAGTCAAACTGAATACCGACAAATATAGATACAATGGTATATGTGCCTTATGCAAAGGAACCACCCCGGACAATCGGCTATAAACAAACTCATCAGAAAAGACAACCGGATAAAGCCCCAAATTCCTAACCAAAAGACAAACAAAAACAAATACCAACACCAGAAATGGCAATATTTGTGATAATCTATTTATTATGTTATTTGAATTGCGTGCAATGTTTGACAATATGTTTGCTTCCATCTAATACCCTCTTAATGATAAAAAACATCATAGGAAAGGAATGCGACTGGCTTCCGGGAACCTGATTAACTGACAAAACGGGCCAAGGTGGTTAGAAGGTGGAGCAAGCTATGCCTCCCAATCCATTTTCAAGGGGGCGCTTCACCATGCTCCAAGCCCAGGTTTTGTACGATACGTTGCTAGCCCTGTTTCAGCAAGCGTCCTGGCGCGATCGGCGGCCCCGTTCACGCTGGAGTGGAGGGTGGTGGGGTTTCGCAATCAGTCAAGAGCGGGTTTAACCCGTCACCAACTATCCGTTTAGAACCAACTGCTTACATGGTCACAAAATGTGCCCTTACTGCAGGACGTTGTGCAGCAAGACGTTGCAAGCGCAGAAAGTCGGGGCGCGGGAAACGGTTACACCTGGTAAGGGCAATCCCGACAGCCAAGCTCCGCTACCTGAGAAATGTTGCTGTCATCGAGGGAAAGCGTAAATTCTCGTCTGATCGAATAAGACGAACATCGCCGACTGCCGCCAAGGTTAAACAGCGACTGTTGCCTGGCAGAACCAGGGAATTTCTTAAATATTAAAAACGGTCTGCTATGAAAACTCATGGCAGATTTTGTCTTTCATCCCTGAGTGCAATCTAAAAAATACTTTTAAATCAATCGGTCCATCCACCTACAATGAGACTCTTAGCAACTTGCTTCAGCTTTCCTTAGAATGCTTCAGCGTTTAAAGCTTGCGAAAATTTGAAGCCTCTCACTCGACGAAGAGGAAAAAATTTCTGCATGGGTGTTGACAAGCCGTTTTAAATCTTGCCAGACTAAGTTCCAGCTTGGACGCCAAATCTTGAAATCCAGGGTAGGTTTTTGCCTAAGGTTTACATTGCTTTGCGCGGGAAGTGTCACTATGAGCGCTTAGCTGTCATGCAATCTTAAGTCTGTCGAAAATCAGACACTATGAGGATTTCAAGAAAATGGTTATCGGGTGTTTGCCTCTAATCACAAACCGAATCGCGCATTGAGATTGAGTTGATATGGATTACCCACGCAAAATCCAGAAGTTCCTAATCTCGTCTCCTGCGGATCGAAAGCTATTTATTCAAGCGACTCTCCTGCTGGTGTTGATGCGCGTAGCGCTAGCCTGGATTCGCTTTCAAGCCTTATGGCGCTTGTTGAAACGCATGGGACTGGTAGAAAGCCAAACCCCGCAAAGGCCATCTCTCTATCTCCCTCCTGAACAGATCGCACGTGCGCTGGCCCGCGCAAGCCGCTGCCTTCCGGGCACAAGCTGTCTGCCTCACGCATTGGCCGGCGCGGTGATGTTGAATCGGCAGGGGTATCCGGCCAACCTTTGCATCGGCGTAGCGAAGGAGAATGACGAATTCGGTGCCCACGCTTGGGTCGAGTGTGAAGGCCGGGCAGTTATCGGCTCCAAAGCTCACTTCAATACGTTATTAATCTTGCCGGGGGCGACTTCATGAGCGGGATTGCGGGAATCGTTCACTTCGATGGCCGCGGGATCGAGCGTTCCGACCTGGAACGAATGAACGAGTCTCTAGCGCACCGAGGACCGGACGGTGTTGGAATTTGGTACGAAGATTTCGTCGGCTTCGGTCATCGGATGCTCTGGACCACTCCGGAATCGCTGAAAGAAAAACTCACGTTTGTATGCCCGGCTCGTGAACTCATCATCACCGCCGATGCCCGCATCGACAATCGCGATGAACTCGCCCATCTGCTTGCATTATCGTTGTCTGTAGAGATCAGCGATAGCAATTTG
>JAQTSI010000441.1 GCA_028711365.1 Methylococcaceae bacterium | reverse complement strand
TGGATCCTGCCAGGGTCGAACAATGGCGGGCAAGATTGGGGGAGGACTTTTTCCTGTTCATCGGTGTCCTGCGCTACTACAAGGGACTCCATACCTTGCTGGAAGCGGCCAGGGGGGCGCCATTCAAGATCGCCATCGTGGGGCGCGGCAGTCAGGAGAAAGAGCTGAAATCCTATGTCGAATCCAACCACATGGAGAATGTCCATTTTCTCGGAGGACTGGCCGATGAGGATAAAGTAGCGTTGCTGCACCTTTGCCAGGCTTTATTGATGCCTTCCCAGTTGCGCTCTGAAGCTTTCGGGGTGTCGCTGCTGGAAGCCGCCATGTTCGCAAAACCCCAAATTACCTGTGAAATAGGTACCGGCACCAGTTTCGTCAATCGACACGAAGAAACCGGTTTGATCGTGCCGCCGAATGATGCGCAGGGACTTCGTTGCGCCATCGAGCGAATCATGGCCTCCACCGAGGAACGAAAACGCTGGGGGGAAAACGCCAGGAGGCAGTATCTGGAAAAATTTACCGGCAATCGCATGGCGGCGAGTTATGTCGAACTTTACCGGGAATTGATCGAACAGCAACAGAATTGATTGTGTTATCCCAATGAAAAACCTGAATTCGGTACTGGTTACCGGCGCGACCAGTCAAATCGGAGTCTTCCTGCTGCCTAGGCTTGTCGCCCAGGGATTCCAGGTTCACGCGATCAGCCGCAACCCGCCCAGTCGTCATGTCGCTGGGGGTATCTGGCATGCGGCGAATATTGTAGCGGGTGAACTACCGGATTTGAGGGTGGATTGCATCATTCATCTCGCCCCTTTGCCCCTGCTGCCCGCTTTGTTACCCATTTTGGCAAGTCATGACGAGAATCCCGATGGCCTTCGACGAGTCATCGCTTTCGGCTCCACCAGTCGCTTTACCAAACAGGGCTCAACCGATCCGGATGAACGGGAATTTGCCAATCTCCTCGAGGAGGCCGAGGATAAAATCGCTCGTTTCTGTGAACCGCGGGGAATTGCATGGACGGTATTCCGTCCCACCTTGATTTATGGATGCGGCAAAGATAAGAATATCAGTACCATAGCGCGCTTCATCCGCAAGTTCGGTTTCTTTCCATTGATAGGGGGGGCTAAGGGACTACGCATCCCGGTGCACGCCGAAGATCTGGCGGCCGCCTGTCTCGCCGTCATGGGCAGTCAGGCTTCGTTCAATCACGCTTACAATCTCAGTGGCGGAGAGATCTTGTGTTACCGGGAAATGGTTGAGCGGATATTTCAGGCCGAGGGGAAGAAACCCGTTTTCTTGCGTATCCCCCTGGTTTTGTTTAGTGGCCTGATCGTGATGGCCCGATTATTCCCGCATTACCGCCATCTCTCGGTCGAGATGGCCAAGCGTATGACCGAAGATTTATGCTTCGACCATGCCGACGCCAAGCGGGATTTCAACTTTGTACCACGCCGATTCGAGCCGCCGAAACTCTCGAATCTGCAAGCTGAAATGGCATCCGACTATTTTACCTATCGTGGGTGATGGTTCGGACACCATGGCCACGCCTGATTCGCAGCAACGGGGCGGATACATGAATTGGATAACCCTGCGATATTCCGCGAGAAACTGGATCGGCAGCCACCCTTTCAGTTTTCCCCTTCTGGGAACATGGCCTGAGTTCAAGAACTCCATCATCCGGCGGGAAACGGATATCTGTATCGAGGGGCCACCCCGCTCGGCCAATTCTTTTGCGGTCAGCCTTTTCAATATCTGGAACCCCGGTCTAAAAATCGCGCACCATATCCATGTCCCGATGCAAGTGGTTTACGCGGCGAAGCGGGGAATTCCCTGTATCGTCCTGTTGAGGGAGCCTCTCGAAGTCTTCGCCTCCCTGATGATCATCGATTCTCGCCTGTCCGCCAATACCGTTATCACAAGTTATATCAATTTTTATCGACGTATCTCAGATCAAAAAGATCGAGTCGTTGTCGCCACGTTCGAGGACGTCATTCACGATTTCCAGAAAGTCGTTCGATCGGTGAATGCCAAATACGGTAGAGCATTCCATTTTGATGCTTTGGCTCAGGAGCAAGTGGATGAAATATTGGCCAACCTGGAAAAACATAATCGGGCAAAAGCTCAATCTCCGCTGCTCGTGCCGGTTCCTATGAAGTTGAAAGACGACTTGAAGGCACAGGTCAAGGACACGATTCGAAGCCACCCGCTGTTCAAACAGGCACAGGCGCAATATGAGCAATGGCGCCCATAGCGCAGGATGGAAGTTCTAAGGCATTTCGGAGAACATAGAGCTTTTCTCACCAGCCGGATTCCTTTTCCGGGGAAGCGGAGATCTTGTGGATGGTCAGGTCTGCGCCGTTGAATTCCTCTTCCGGGTCCAGACGGAGGCCGACGAGCTTTTTCAATGCCCCGTAGACCGAGAAGCCACCGGCCAGGGCGATGACGATGCCCAACAGGGTGCCGATGATCTGGGACATCAGGCTGATGTGGCCTAGCCCTCCCAGCCAGGGTTGGCCGAAGATGCCCGCCGCGATCCCGCCCCAGGCCCCGCAAAGTCCATGCAGAGGCCACACACCCAGCACGTCGTCGATCTTCCAACGGTTTTGGGTCAATGTAAACATGGACACGAACAGCATCCCCGCGAACACACCCACCGCCAGCGCGCCAATCGGGTGCATCAAGTCCGACCCGGCACACACCGCCACCAGGCCGGCCAAGGGTCCATTATGCACGAAGCCG
>JAQTSI010000440.1 GCA_028711365.1 Methylococcaceae bacterium | reverse complement strand
TCTCGCGCTCCTCCTCCGAAGGCAATTCCCTGCTGGTCAGCAGAACCCGCGCCTTTTCGTCGATCACCCTGACGCTGATCGCCACCTTGGGCGAAACCTTGACGATATGCTCTCGGTAAAACACACTGCCTGCTTCATGGATGTGCTCCAGCAATCCAGCCAAATGGGCGATCGCCTGCCGCGCCATTTCGGACGAAACGAATCGCTCCTCCCCATAGGCGATGATTTCCTTGTCTTCATCCACCAGCAACAGGCCGATATCCCCGGTTGCGGTCCTCTCCAGCAGATAATTTTCCTCACCCCTGCCGGCAGAAACCATCCTTTCCCCCTTAATGCGCGCATCTTCCTCGCTGGTCGCCTCCTCGCTGCGCAGCAGGATCTGTCGGGCGTTTTCGCCGCCAATAGGGTAGTCGACCACACAGATGGCATAGCGCGAGGGATCGGAGGAGACGCCTTTGCTGTACCGGTCGGCTAATACCTCGATCACATCCGGCGGATCGGATTCCAGTTCGGGATGATGGGCCAGGGGCAGGGAAAAATAGCTGCTATCCAGTTCATTCAGGGAAAACAAATCGGAAGCATGAGACAACTGGGCGAGATAGTTCGCCAACCACTGCTCGAAGAACAACAGGTAGGCCTTCAATTGCCGCGATTGCGCCAAGCGCCGGTTGCGCCGAACACAGGAAGAATCCCCGGTAATGGCATCCTGCCAGGAACCGAAATCCTCCGGCACGCCAAATCGGCCGATTCCGTAGGTCATGGGGAAATGGTGCTGGATCGAATAATAGTTTTCGATATTTCTCTTGCGGCCTTTGCTCAGCTTGAAATAGTCGCTGTGCTCCAGTTTCAAATAGTCGTAGGCGGTACGATCGCGGCGCTCATTGATGCGGGCTTTCAACGCTTTCCAAAGCCGCTTGCGGTCGATCGCGCAGGGCGAGCCGCCTTCCGTTTCCAGGCGTAACTTGTAGTTTTCCCCAGGTGGCAAGGGCTTGAAGATGGATGGATTCAAACTGGGCGCGGTGTCGGCTTCGAGTTTCAATTTCCCGGTCGCGGTATTGGCCTCGCGGATCTTCAGGTTTTTCACCCTCACCACCCCCGCCACGCCGAGTATGCTGTTGCGGATTTTGCCGATGGAAATCTCGGCGGGCAAATCCTTCAAGGAACGCTCATCGACCGCGCCATAATCCAGCCTGGGGCCTTCGAATACTTCTTCTGCCGGAACGTTATCCTTGAGATACTCGTCGACCGATTTCAATTCGGGGTCGGGAACGAGGCCTTCCTGGATAGCGATCAACACATTGGCCAAAACCTGGGTCGGATTGGCATCGCCGCCGATCACGATGGCTCCCTCGACGGTGATTTTGCAAGGTTTGAGAATCTTGACCGAATCGATGTCTTCCGCCAGATTGCGGCGGTTTTGCATCAAACGCTCCACGTCGGACCGCAACCGATCCGTCATTTCGACCGGGCAATCGTCCGTTCCAAGATCCTGGGGTTCGATCAGTACGCTGTACAAGCCCCGCAGTCCCAGAGGGTGATCTTCGACCTTTTTCAGCCAGACATTTTCGACATGGTCGACTTGGTCGTAGATCAGGTTGCGATAATCGTTGATGGTCGACGGATTGCCGGTAAGGATTACATCCCCCCGAAAGAAAGTGTCGGCCAGCGGCGCGTCCCCTCCCGGCATGCGCTCGGCGAGAATGTCCTCGAACTCGTAATGAGTGCGGTAGGCGAGATCGGTCAACGCGAAACAGAGCTGCTCCAGGATGGTCACACCCGGGTCATGCTCGTTGTAGTCGGTCCAACTGTCGCCGGCAAGTTCCTGACACAAGCCAATGCCTATTTTCAGGAGATGGCGATAATCCTCGTTCGGAAACCTGGAACCCTGTCTCGATATGTGTCGTGTTTTATCCATCGCGCCTGTCTCGGCTGCAACCTAACCATCGGTTTGGGCCAGTCTACTACAAGGCATTGGCTTATTCGAAGCCCTCCTTCGATCCATTTTGAAACCGGCAGCTGACCAAAATTTGGCCAGTTCGGCCCAAGCCAGACGATCAACGGCCTCCAGGCGATCATCACCGACTTATCCACAGTTTCATCCCCGCCAATTGTGGATCGATGCGTCTGAGGCTTTGCATTCACGCGAGAGGAGATAGGATGGATTTTGCAACCGAGGCGGACGGCACGATCAGACGGCTGCCTTTGGCGGCTTCGGTCACTGAGTTAGGAAGGAACGCTCTAAGCCTGGAAGTAAAGCGTCGCAATGAAACCGGATGGTTCAGGCCACCCGGCTTCATTTGCTGCGTGGAAAGCAGTGGCTTATTTTACTGCGGATTGCTTCCGGCTTCTCAATGCCAAGCTCAAAGGCATTAGTCCGCCCAGGAACATCGACAGAGTGGCAGGTTCAGGCACAATACCGACCCCGACGCCGAAATCCGCGGCATCGAGGAAGTTGCCGATCGACGGGTTGCCGCCAGCCGCCGAAACCGACGCGTAAGCAAAGTGAACGCTATTGCCCAGAGCGACATTGGCTTGTCGGTTCAGATTGCGCCGCAACGCGCCGTTATTGAAGCATGACGGAATTGAAATCCCGCCACACTCTGGGAATCAGGCCTGGCGGCTACGTCGGACGCCGAAACCGACCAGCCCAGCCGCTATCAGGGCTAGCGTGGCCGGTTCGGGAACGGTCGTGAAGTCCCTGCTCGTAATAGCCTTCCAGTTGGTGCCGTCCGTGGTGAAACG
>JAQTSI010000170.1 GCA_028711365.1 Methylococcaceae bacterium | reverse complement strand
CGAAACCGCCATGGAGGAAAAGATCGAGCCAATGCTCCAATGTCTTGCGCTGAACCTTTTGGGTTCGACACACCTCGGCCATCGTCTGTCCGTCCCAGATCGCCTTCAAGGCCAACAGCCGCCGCCGCGGACGCTGGGCCTTATACCGATAGTACAGCTTCTGCCATCGCTCCCGATCTTGGGGGACAAAACGCTGGATGCGGATTCTTCGGTTCATGACACCCTCCTACCCGATTCGCCATCACGACCCTAAGTGTAGTCATTATTGGGGGGATAAGGGAGTAAATAAGGAGGATCCAGATCAAAAAGCTGAAGGAAGAAGGCGTTCCTATTTACAAATCCTTGCAGTACTTTCTGGCATAGTTACCGCATTCTTGGCTAAAGACTACTTTCCATCGGGAATCGTAAAACCGACCGAAAACTTGTCTGTCATCGGTCTCGGGCTACTAGCCAGTGGCGGCTCTGGCTTATGGAATTCCGTTCTCACCTATGTCACCAAGATCAAGGATATTAAGAAAGTTGAAGCAGAGACGGCGAAGCAGGCCGGTAAGTAATGTGGTTTTTGGGTTGGGATGAAGAACAACCATTAATCACGCGATTGGCGTTATGTTGAGATACATTTTCCTCCCAATCAACGATTGTTAATTCTACTAAATATATTGGCTTAACGGATCGTTCCAGCGCACCCGCATCACGAAGCGGCTTGGTGTTTTCAGGTTTCGTGGGGTGACGCGGGGCGCTGAACGCGGGCGTTAGGCAAGTTCAGCAGCGCCCGGCAGGCATGTGTTCCATGCCCACCTCGCAAGGCTTTGGTAATCCCATAAACTAGTAAGGAGTATCGTTATGACCACCGCAGAAAAACTTTTCAGATACAGCATATTCGTTTTAATGCAGGTTCTCGCTGCTCAAAGTCACGCAGAAGACAAGCCATACCAGATCATTGATGGCAAAGTTGATCAAAATACATTTCAGGGCTGGCAAGCATACCAAGATGTGAATTGTGGATTATGTCATGGAGATTCGGGCCAGGCTGCTCCCCCTGTGAACTTGGTGAAAAGCTTGCAAGGAATGTCCAAGCAGCAATTTGTCGAGATCGTCATCAGAGGCAAGGGTCTCATGCCCCCTTTTATAAGCCAGCCTAAAGTCACCGAAAACATCGACAAAATCTACTCCTATCTTAAAGCGCGTTCAGATGGCGCATTAGGCGATGGCAAACCTCAACAGCAATAATCAATGAACCGATTCTGCCCTGCATAGGTCATCCAACTGAGATGAGGAGTTGAAAATGAAAGGCATAATTAAAGCAAGCCTATATCTGTTTTTTTTATTTTTGATATCAACATGGGCAAGGTTTGCGGTCGCGGAAACGCTTGAACAATATGTGAGCCAGTGCGATGCGGCAATCCCTTACACCGTTACAGATTTCAATTGTGACAACGGCACGGAAGTGCCGATATCCCATTATACTGCTGGGGCGTCTTATCCGAACGGAGACTGCGACGAACCCAACCGACTAAATAAGGAATGTGATCCCGGTAGCCGGTTTACCGTTTTGAAGAACGATCCGAGTGCCTATATTGTAGCGCATTGCCGAAAAAAAGGACTGGGCGCAGGACATTATGGAGATATTGCGGTTATCCAATATAACCGGTCCACGGGTGCGACTTGCTTTTATCAGGCGCTCGGCGATTTAGACGGTGCTAATGTCAAAGCCCCAAGCAAGGGTAGAGGAGCGTGGCCGTGGCTACCTCCGGATAGTTCTACGGAACTCAGTACCTCAGGAATAGGTTGTGTGCGTTGCCACGATAATGGTCCCATCATCCGCTCGCCCTACTTGGCGCAGATCACAGGACCCAACGCTTTGCCAGGTGCGACAGATAATTCATTTAACAGCACACAACCCTACGTTTTCGTTGGACGCGGCTTTTCTTCTTGGAAAGTTTATTCTGTCGAGGTTGCGGGCAATCTGTGCCTCAATTGCCATCGCTTGGGAGTCAGTAATATCGCCTCTGGAGTTAACGGAACAGCCATTGATTTTGGAATGCGCGCTACGGCGCATTCCGAAGTTCACAAAAATCCTTATTCCTCCGCACCCAATGCCTCCCACATTTGGATGCCCCCCGGCAGCACGCTCTTCAATCAAGGCAATGCCGATGCCGCGAAGCAAATTCATGATTGTGCTTTGAGGATTACTGAAAACCCGCTACCGGATTCACCGAGTTGCAAAATCACGGAATATACCGGCACGGCGATAGACAACGGTGACCCTCACCTCACCACCGTCAACGGAATCCACTACGACTTTCAAAGTGCGGGCGAATTCGTGGCGCTGCGCAGCGGTAGCTTGGAAATCCAGACCCGCCAAACGCCCATCGCCACGACCTTTCTTCCCGGAGCGAATTCCTACACAGGGTTGGCCACCTGCGTCAGCCTCAACACCGCCGTCGCCGCCCGCGTCGGCGCGCACCGGGTCAGCTACCAGCCGAATCTAAACGGCGTCCCGGACCCTAGCGGCCTGCAATTGCGCGTGGACGGCACCCTAGTCAAGCTGGGCGAGAGGGGGATCGACCTTGGCAACGGCGGTCGCGTCGCGAAATCCCCGCTCGGCGAGGGCATCCAAATCAATTTCCCGGACGGAACCCTCCTGGTCGTGACGCCGGGCTGGTGGGACTCCCAGGGGAAATGGTACCTCAACGTGAACGCCTACCACACCCCGGCCACCGCAGGCATCATGGGCAACATCGGCGATGGCGGTTGGTTGCCGGCATTACCCGACGGCCTGTCGCTGGGACCGAAACCGGTCGCGTTGCACGACCGTTACACCACACTCTACGGGACGTTCGCGGACGCTTGGCGTGTGACTGATGCCACCAGCCTCTTCGATTACGCGGCGGGCACCTCGACCGCGACATTCACGCTCGCCGGCTGGCCCAAGGAGAACCCGACATCGTGCGTCATCCCGGAAGCGCCGGTGGCGAAACCTGTTGATGTTCGCACCGCCGAGAGGCATTGCAGAGCCATCGCCAACAAGAACGGCAAGGACGACTGCGTTTTTGACGTGATGGTGACCGGCAACCCTGGCTTCGCACAGACCTACCTACTCACGCAGCAGCTTCAGCCCGGCGCGACCGAGACCCTCGTGCAAGACGACAAGGACCCCACCCGGCTCGGAGAAAGCGTGACATTCACCGCAACTGTGGCTCTAACGGTTCCAACAGGCGGCAGCGCCCCGACCGGGATGGTGCAATTCATGCTCGACGGCGGTAAAGTCGGCAACCCGATCATGCTCGACCCGAATGGCCGGGCGATGTGGAGCACATCGAACCTCCAGATCGGCAAGCACCAAATCGCGGCCAACTACATCCCGAATCGTGGTAGTGTCTTGGCCAGCAGCAGTCCGGAGAAGAGCCACACGGTCATGGAAACATTGTCTCTGTACTTCTGGCTTGTCATCCTGCTTATCATCATATTGGTTCTCATAATCTGGGGGTACCTACGCACGAAATAAGCGGGTAGGGAAGAATCAAGATATAAAAACGCGGTATTATCTGGTAAATCGTTTGCAGCATCGAGTTCGTCATCGTCGTGGCCCTCGTTCAAGAGTGGGGTTGGGAGCTTGCTCTTATAAACCAGGTCCCGGCCAGCGGGCTAGGTGCTGCATAGTTTCTACGGCCTGCGTATGAAACGTCAGCGAGAATGCGAGGGGCATGGCTCCGATCGTCCCGGATTCCACGAAGCTCCAATCGGGCTACGCTGGCTTTGGATCATCCCCCGCGAGCGCCGCCTGTAATATCTGGGCGAGATGCAGACTTTCTCGCTGCGCGCCGTCGCGGATCTGGTGGCGACAACTGACCCCGTTGGCGATCAGCAATGTCTGTGGGGAGGATTGGCGCACTTGGGGAAGCAGCGCGAGTTCGCCCATCCGCATGGACATTTCGTAATGTTCGGCCTCCAGACCGAAGGCCCCCGCCATGCCACAACAACTGGATTCGATGAATTCGACCTTGAGTTCCGGCACCAAACCCAGCACCTTGCGCATCGCTTTCATCGCGCCGAAGGCTTTTTGGTGGCAGTGACCATGCACCAGGACATGCGAGTGGGGCAAGGGCCGTAACGCCAGATCGAGACGCTTGGCCTCATGCTCCTTGGCGAGGAACTCTTCCAGCAGCAGCGCGGCCTTGGCGATCTTTTCCACTTGCGGCCCCAAACCCAGGGCGTAATACTCATCGCGCAGCATGAGCAGACAGGATGGCTCCAGTCCGATGACCGGCAGGCCGCGCTCTACATAGGGCGTCAACGCCTCGACCACGTGCATGGCTTCGGTGCGTGCGTTTGCGACCAGGCCATGGGACAGGAATGTGCGCCCGCAACAGAGGGGCCGTTTGCCTTCGACGGGGCGGGCGATATGAACCCGGTATCCGGCTGCCAGCAATACGTCCAGTGCGGCTTGGGCATTGGCAGGTTCGAAGTGGTTGGAAAAAGTATCCACCAACAGGACGAGCTCGCGCCCCTCGGCAGCGCCGACAGCCGCCCGCGGCGCATAGCTAAGGAAGCTGCGCGCCGCGCCTCGCGGCAGTGAGCGCCGGGCGGCAATGCCCCACCAGCGCTCGCCCCATCTGGCCAGTATCGGCAGGCGTTCGCGCAGGCGTAAAAACCAGTCCAGATACTGTAACCAGGGGGCCAAGCGAGGCAGGTTCGCCAGCATGCGTTCGCGCAATGGCACGCCAGCGCCTGCGTTCCAGCGCTGGGCGAGGGCTTCGATGCGCAGCAGCGCCATATCGACGCCATTGGGACACTCGCGCTTGCATCCCTTGCAACCTACGCATAAATCCATCGCCGCTTCCAGTTCGGGGCCGATGAAAGGCTGGGGGCCGTATTCCCCATTGAGAGCGGCTTTGAGGGTGGCGGCCCGGTGCTGGGTCGAATGCTTTGCATCCTGTGTCGCCCGAAAACTCGGGCACATCACGCCCTTTTCGGTGCGTTGACACTGGCGGTTGCCGATGCAGACCGCCGCCGCCTTGCCGTAAGCCCCGCCTGCAGAGGGCAAGGCCGCATAAGCATCGCCCGCGCCATAACTGTCGTAGGCCGACCAATCGAGTTGAGTGTCCATGCCATCAATCCGCAATGAAAACTTCAAACAAGCAGATCTGATGCCAGTCGATGTATGGCGATAATCCTATGATCTTAGGGGAGATGGGAATGCTGCGGAGGATTTGAGCATGTCGCACATACGACAAATGGCGGCTTGCGGATCAAGATCGGCTATTGCCATCGTAAGAAGCCATTAGCTTAGCTCGTCGATCCAGGCCATTTGAATCGCTTCGAGGATCTTCTCGTTGCATTTCTCGATGCTGTCGCTGAAACCCTCCAGACTGCTGACCCAAGCCAATAGATCGGTGAATCGAATGGTTTTAGGGTCGACATCGGGATGCTGCTCGGAAAGCGCGATGGCAATATCGAAAGTGTCGCTCCATTTCATCAGGTGTTTTCTCTCACAATTAAGGTTGATGTTCAGATACTATCTGCAAGCAAGTTTGTAGCCAAGTGGCGTCCGCGTAAGGGGAAGGGTCAATCGTGGGCAAAAAAAGACCTACTGCAAGAGAGTAGGTCATCTAAGGTAGGCCAGAGGAGAGAACAACGATCAGCTTAAATCTTGCGATTTGGGCGGTTGGTAGTTCTTCCAGCAGAAGGCAATCGAACCCGTCAAGGTTGCGCCAAACAGGGAAAGCAAGAGAAATTCGACTCCGGTCATGACAAACCTCCTAAACCAATCGGATGGTTCTATTATTGCCTTGTCGTGATTTTATACAATACTACGAAGAATAGACCGTCTGTTTCTTTATAAGAAACAACTCACGAATATCATTACAGTCCAAGCCAGGTATTTAACTTGACCACGTCTTCATCCGCGACGATGCCGGGACTATGGCGTTTCTGATTGCCCAACAGACATCCGGTTAGTCAGAAGGGTATTGATTCCGAGCAAATCCTCTTCCACGAGTATGCCTGTAGAGCGTTTCAGCCGCACCGTATTCAACAGATAATCATATCTCGCTTTGGCGTAATCACGCTGAGTGCGATACCAGTCATGCTCGGCACGGATGTGGTCCAGCGTGGTCCGGCTTCCCACTTCGATCCCCGCCTTGATCGCTGAAGTCTGCCTCTCCTGGGAACGCATCGTTTGCCTCAACGCCTGCACACGACTGATGCCGGCGATGACGCCATGATAAGCATCGAGGGTCTGGCGGTGTACGTTGCGTTGTTCCTGCTTGAGGGCAGCTAAGGCTTCTTCGTGCCGATGGGCTGCCTCGCGGGTCCGCGAACTCACTTGTCCCCCTTCATAAATGGGAATATTCAATTGCAATCCCACATTATTGCTTTGAATTTCGTAGGAACCGAATTGTCCGCCGCTCTGCGACGAGAAACTGCTGCCTCCCACCAGGTCCAGGGTGGGTAGATGTTCGGACGACTGCCGTTTGATCTCGTCACTTGCCACCTGGGCGGCAATTTGACTGGTGGCGATGCGGGGATTTTGCTGCATGGCCTGTTCGATCCAACGATGCTCGTCCGCAGGTTCAGGGCGAACCAAGGGAATCTCTTCGCCCAAAGTGAGGATATTGTCGCTGTCTTCCCCCGTGATCTCGCGCAGGGCGGCTTTGGCATCTTCGAGCTGATGCTCGGCTTCGATTTCATCCGCCACCGCCCGGTCATAACCGGCTTCGGCTTCGGTGACATCGATAATCGCAATTTCCCCGACATTGAACCGTTGCCGGGTTTGTTCCAGTTGACTGGACAAACTGCGTTTTTGCGCCTGGGCCAAGATCAGATTATCCATAGCGCCCAGCATGCCGAAATAGCGTTCCGTGGCTCGGAGCATCAAATCCTGGCGGGCCGTCTCCAATTCCACTTCGGACTGCTGAATGCGGTGCCCCGCCTGATCGACGGCAATGAGCCGGTCGTAGTGGAATAAAGGTTGGGTTAAGGACAGGGTATAGCCGCCGCTCATGAACTGGCTATAGCCGCCATTGAGATAGCCGCTGCCGCTTAATTGACTCTGGAGTTTGAGGCATATGTCCTTTTCGGTTTGCGTTCCCGATTTCTCGCAGCCGAAAGATTGGCTTTTTGTGCCTCCCTGTGTGATGGTCTGGAAATTCATGTCGACATTGGCCTTCAAACTCACCGACGGCAGCAAGGCTTTGGCCTTGGTTTGATGATGGGACTCCCGGCTCGCTTCCCGAGCGGCCTGCCACTTCTGCAATTGGGGATCTTCCTGCTCGGCTCTATGATAAATTTCCAGCAGGTTCATAGGCTTGTCCTGCGGCGTTGCGGCCTTCGAAAGGCCCGGCATCAGAGATGCCATCATGCCCAGACAAAAACCGAAGTGCACAAACCCCGAGACGGCTCGAGCCTGCCGCCACATCATGAGGCCTCCGCGGCTTGCAAGATCACGACCCGGTCTTGTTCGCTGAGCCCCGAACTCACCTCGATATTGAGTCCATCGGATAATCCGGTGGTCAATTTGCGATCGACAATCTGACCCGGCGACACTTCGACCCGGACATAGGGCTCGTGGTCGTGGAATAGCAGATTTCCTTCGGGAATGGTCAGCACATGATCATGACGCGCAAAAACAATCTGAGCAGTGGCACTGTAACCGGCGCGAAGAAAGACACCCTCTTTGGGCTGAATGGCTGCCCGGATCTCGAAAACGACCCGGCCTTGCTCGGTCTTTCTAGCCTCCGGAGCGATGGACTCCAGCGTCGCTTCGAAGCTCTCTTCGGGCAAGGCGCCGACGCTCACGGCAAGAGGCATGCCCTCATACAAGCGGCCCGCATCCATTTCCTCCGCCTCGCCCTTGAACATCAGGCTATGCATATCGGCAATGGTGACCACGGTGGTTCCCTCGGAAAGATCATTTGCCTTGATGATGAAATCGCCGATCTCGACCGGACGTTCCAGCACCATTCCGTCCACCGTGGCGGTGATGTTGGTCGACGTCGTTTTAAACTGCTGCGAAGCGCCTTTCATGCGCAATTCCAAATCCCGCTCGGCCTGTTCCAGGGACGAACGGTTGACGTCGAATTTCAAACGGTCGTCCTGGAACGCGGCGTCGGAGATCAACCCCTGCTGATGCAAGCGCTGGCGCCGTTCCAATTCTGCCGCGGTTCGCTGAAATTCCAGCCGCGCCTTGTTGATCTGAGACTGGGCATTATTGATTTCCACCGGATCGGCGCGCAGGCGAATGTGCGCTATCAGGTCTCCTTGTTTCACCCACTGTCCCGGTTTTACCAGGATTTCCTCAAGCACGCCGTTGGCCTGCGATTTGATCTTGACCTTCTTGCTCGGGACGATCTGGCCGGTGGCGGTGGTTTTTTGCTCGATCGTCATGCGCACCGGATTTAGCGTTTTGACGCTGACCTGACTGGTGCCTGAAGAATGAAACAACCAGAAACCGCTCCCCCCCACAACCGCGATGAACAAGAGAACACCGCCTACACGGGATACAACACGACCTAACTTACTCATGTCTCAGGGCCTCAATGGGTAGGATGCGAACCGCTTGGCGGGCAGGCAGATAGCCGGCGATCAGGCCGGCGAGACAGAGTATTCCGAGCGCGCTTAACGCGACCGAGACATCCACTTGGGGATCGCGAAAGTAATCCGACTTGGCGCCGCTATGGCGGATCAAGTCGATGATTCCGACACCGGCGATCAACCCCAGATATCCGGCTGCCAATGTAATGACTAATGTTTCCTGCAGCACCATGACGAGAATGCTGGAAGGCGTCGCGCCGATGGCTTTACGTATGCCAAATTCACGCGTGCGCTCCTTGACGGTAACCAACATGGTATTGCTGACCCCAACGCAGCCAGCCAATAAAGTGCCCACGCCCACGATGATCATGAACAACTGAACGCCGGTCATCAGGGATTGCAACTTTTTCACTTCCACATTGATATCGAAGCTTTCCAGCGCCGCGGCATCCTTTTCGTCAAAGCCGTGCCTGCGGGACAACAGCCGTATGATCTCGGATTTGATACCCATCCAGGTATAACCGGCCGATATCGTCAAACTGACCATATTGAGTGAAGGACTTGGATCAAAGACCTGCTGCAGGGTGCCATAGGGAATGTAAAATCGATTGGGAGTTTGTTCTTCCAGCGCCTTGTTATAAACACCGACGACCGTAAATGGAATTCCAGCCACCTGGATGATTTCACCAATTGGGTTTCGTTGCTTTCCCATGAGAATTTCAATGACCCGCGAGCCGACGACGGCAACTTTTCGGAACTCACGGTCATCCAACTCGTTGATCTGCCGCCCCTGCATCAGCGTCAACTTTTGAATTCCTGCATTCTTTGCATTGATTCCGTATATCTGGAATGAGCCGGTATTTCGGCCATACTGCATGTTATATCCTTTATTCAACAATTTGGTGGGCGCGATCAAATCGACTCCGGGCACCTTTCCCAATAGATCGAGATCGTCGATGCTCAGTTTCACCTCTCGACCCGGTGTCAATCCCTTGTAGGAAACAGAGGTTTTACCGCCATGGATCCAGACGCTGTTGACGACGGAATCCTTGAAGATATCCATGATTCCATGCTCCAACCCCTTTCCCATACCCAGTAAAACAACCAGCATAAAAATACCCCAACTCACGCCAAAAGCGGTAAGAGCCGTACGCATCTTATGCTGACTCAGAGTGTGGCCGATCTCGGCCCAACGATCAAAGTCGAACATAGAAATTTAACGTCGTTTCAGTGTTTCATTCCTGGGTTCTTGATATGCCCGTCCTGCAACCGGATGACACGCTGAGTACGCTCGGCGATTTCCTCGTCATGGGTGATGACGACGAGGGTTTTTCCTTCACGGTTGATTTCGGAGAATAGCGCCATCACTTCCTCGGAAGTCGCCGAGTCGAGATTCCCCGTGGGTTCATCGGCCAAAATCAAGGGAGGATCGTTGACTAACGCGCGTGCAATGGCCACGCGCTGACGCTGCCCGCCGGAAAGCTCGGTGGGCAGGTGATGAATGCGGGAAGCCAGCCCCATGGTTTCCAACAATTTGCGGGCTTTCGCCTCACGTTGCTTGCGCGGAACTTTTTGGTAGTAAAGCGGCATGGCGACATTGTCGATGGCGCTCTTGAAAGGCAGCAGGTTGAACGATTGAAATACGAACCCGATCAGACGGCTTCGAAATTGGGCGGCCTGGGTCTCCGAAAGAGGTTTGATCAAAGTATCGTTCAATAGATACTCTCCTGCATCGTATCGATCCAGGATGCCCAGTATGTTCAGCAAAGTCGATTTGCCCGAGCCCGAAGGCCCCATGATCGATACGAACTCCCCGACCTTGACAGAAAGGTCTATACCTTTCAAAACTGGAACCTTCACTGCGCCTGTCTGATAAGCTTTGCTAAGATTCCTCACCCTGATCATTTCATCACTCATGGTTATGCTATAGCGTGCCGATCGACCAAAGCGTCGGCTTCGCATCCCTTCCCCGAGATGTGCCGATGCGCCGCTTCAACCGCCCGCTCAAAACGGTCCAGAATAGCGCCGATATCGGCCTCTGTCACTATCAGGGCAGGAAGAAAACGAAGCACGCAACTATTCCTCCCCCCCGTTTCGATGATGAGTCCATTCTTGAAACATTTGAGCTTGATGATCCTCGCCAACTTTCCATCCGGCGGTCCGACCTTATCGCCGTTACCCGGAGCGATCACCTCGACCCCGATCATCAAACCCAGG
>JAQTSI010000439.1 GCA_028711365.1 Methylococcaceae bacterium | reverse complement strand
CTTTCCGATCGAGCGGTATTGGCTTCCTTTTCCCAGCTTCGGCGAGATGGCCTGGTCGATGATGCGATAATCGAAAGTATCCCCGGCGATCGGCAGGCCGATATGGCCTAAGGGCGTCGAGCGGATGCCGGCGGCCGAGGGTTCGAAACGGATGATGGAGAAGTCGCTGGTGCCGCCGCCGAAATCGGCGACCAATACAGTGGCGCTCGAGTCCAGCCTTTGGGCGAAGAAGAAGGCCGCCGCGACCGGTTCATAGACATAGTAGATTTCGCCGAATCCGAAGCGGCGCAAGGCGGTCTGGTAACGTTCCAGGGCGACGGCTTCGATGGGGTTGGCGCCGGCGAACGAGACCGGGCGGCCCATCACGATCCGTTTGGGCAACTCGTCGAGCTTCATGCCGGCGCGCGAGAAGAAGAGTTCCAGGAAGGTCGCAAGCAGATCTTCGAACCGGTAGCGTTTGCCGAATATCAGTGTGTCGCTGAATAAACGGCTGGCGGCGAACGACTTGAACGACTGGATCAGCCGGCAGTCGTGCGGATCTTCGATGAACCGTTCGATGGCCCAGGGGCCGGCGTCGGCATGGCGGTATGTCGCGCGCCCCCGTTGTTCCTCCCAGAAACAGAGCACCGAACGGAAGACGGACAGCGCTCCAGGATCGAACCGCAGAGGTTCGGGGGTTCCGGTCGAAGAGAGCAGGGCGGCCACCGAGTTGGTGGTGCCGAAGTCGAGGCCAAGAATGGAGGGGGTCATTTTACCGGAGTCGCGGTCGAGGTTGGGGCCTGATGGGAGAATCCAGGGAAATTTCCCGCCATTGTCCGGGGGCGAGCCGGTCCAGGGTCCATGGGCCAATGGCATGGCGGATCAGCCGCAGGGTGGGAAAGCCCACCGCCGCGCTCATGCGCCGGACCTGGCGGTTGCGCCCTTCGCGCAGGGTCAGTTCGATCCAGCTCGTCGGTAGGGCGGCGCGGTGGCGGATGGGAGGATCGCGCGGCCACAGATCTTCAGGCTCATCGATCAGGCGCGCCTGGGCCGGACGGGTGAGGCCGTCGTTGAGCATCACGCCCCGACGCAGCTTGTCCAGATCGGTTTCGCCGGGGATTCCTTCCACCTGAGCCCAATACACTTTCGCCATCTTGTGGCGGGGATCGGCGATGCGAGCCTGGAGCTTGCCGTCATCGGTGAGCAGCAGCAGTCCTTCGCTGTCCCGGTCGAGCCGGCCGGCGACATAGACTCCGGGTTGGGAGATGAAATCCGCCAGGGTCGAGCGGCCCCGATCGCGGTCGGTGAATTGGGTCAGCACCCCGTAGGGTTTATTGAAGAGAATCAGCCGGGACACCGATATTTCGGCTCCTCAGGATGCGGTCTTCGTTACAATAGCGGGAAATTTCATCGGGTGTGATTCAAAATGATGCAACATGGAGAGGGCGAGGGGATGGTGAGATCGTTGATGGCAGGGAAGCCATCATCGAGCCTACAGGGAGGTATTCACGGCGTATCTCGCAAGCCCCCCGCCCTCCCCACGGCATTCTTAGGAGCTCACACCTAATTTCATCGGGACATTGTACATGAGTAAGCCCAATAAACCGAAGCCGCCCTCGGCGCGCCGCTCTTCGCCCCCACCTTCCCGCCCCGTCGCCTTGCATTCCCGCACGGCGGGCCGATCCAAGCCGGCGTCCGAGAGCGCCGAAAGCCAGGAGAAACTTTCCAAGATCGCCGGCTTGCAGGCCGTCGCGGCTCTGTTTCGCAGCGATCCGAGCCGGGTCATGCGGCTTTATTACGACGAAAAAATGAAGAACGCGGTGGGCGATTTCTGCTCACAAATGGCCAGGATGCACAGGCCCTACCGGATGGTGGAGGAAGCGGAGCTGGAAAAGATTGCCGGTACGGTGCTGCATGGCGGCGTGGTGGCGGCCACCCTGCCGCGTGATGTGGCCGATTTCTCTATCGAGGCCGCCGCGGCCTGGGCAAGATCCGGCGAGAACCTGCTGATCCTGGATGGGGTGGGCAATCCGCATAATCTCGGCGCCATCGCTCGCAGCATGGCTTTTTTCGACATGAAATATCTGGTGATTTCCGATCATCCCGCCCAGGCGGGTCTGTCCGATTCGGCCCACCGCGTCGCCGAGGGCGGTTTGGAGCATATCGAGGTTTATCGGGCGATGGGATTGCCGGGGATGCTCAAGCGATTGGCGGAATATTACCGGGTGGTCGGCACCGCCTTGGGCGGCAAGGCCGTTTCCATGGCCGAGCTTCCTCCTGACCCGCGCCCTTTGGCATTGGTATTAGGTAATGAGGAGCATGGCTTGCCGGCGGAAACCCTGGCCGTTTGCGAGGCCAGGCTGATCATTCCCGGTTCTGGCCGGGTGCAGTCCCTCAATGTGTCGGCCACGGCCGCCATCCTCATCCATGAACTGGTCAATCCGCGCACCCAATCCGCCCGCCCAAAGCCCACGCCCACTTCGAACCGGGCACGCGGCGTGAAGTCACGACGGTGATGCGGTGCGCGTGAGGAGCGACCATGGTGAGATCACGCTGCGCATTCGGGTGAACCCGCGCGTACCCGCGGGTACGCTGTTTACCTTCTCCTACTTTCCCGAAGTGCCGCTTCCCTTCGCCCCCATGCAACTCCAAATGTGGGCGTAGAGAAGCGGGGCTGGCGTAACTCATTCAATGAGTCAGTCCTTGCAGTTTACATGAGCTCGAGTACACTGCAAAAGCATATTCGATGGCTTTCCCCAACGCAGAACGAGGTTCAC
>JAQTSI010000169.1:3688-10815 GCA_028711365.1 Methylococcaceae bacterium | reverse complement strand
TGATCTGGAAGATTGATTGATGAATCGACATCATTGGTCTATGAATCTACGTCATTTTTATAATAATCGACGCGATTACTTTGATGATCGTCAAGATTCGTCAATGACCAAGCATGCTCTCGAAGCGAATCGGCAAGACTGCGATAGGAGACGGGATGGTTGCGATGCGAATCGAGACGGTTCCGCTGTGAACCGGTTCGATGGACGGAGGATACGCTTTGTGCATCAGCGTAACCTCCGTCCCTGCGTATCCTCTTGCATCGTGGTCTTCAGTAATGCTTTTTGTTCGGACGTCAAAGCGCTTGGCCGCCCGCTCCGAGGCGCATCAAGCAAGACTTCGACGCCGTTTGCTTCATAACGCTTGATCCATCGCTTCAAGCTTTTGATGTTCAGGTCGTAGCACGCGGCGATCCGCCGCCGGTTGCTGGCGATATTACGCCACCAAGTCCTGCAAGCGGATGAGTCGTCGGAAATCCGCCCCGCCCCGGCTGTTTTTCTTGAGTTGCTAAAGGATGTAACCAGTCGCCAGCTATCCGTTTAAAATTAATCGCTGATATGGCCATGAAATATGCCCTGTTGCAGAACGTTGTGCAGTAATACATGAAAAGCACAGGAAACCAGGGCGCGGGAGACGGGTTACACCCGATGATAGCCGCCACGCGCATCGAAGCGAGCTGGGTTATGAGGAATGCGTGGGGTGGATTATTCAACTCATGCGCTCCAACTTAAGCGGTAATCTCTCGAAAAATGGTTGCTGATCGTTGAGATTGACGGCTTTCGTCGACCATGATCCTGCCACCCCCTGGCGTTTCTTAAAGATAATCCGGAGCCAGGTGGGCGTCTGGATTCCCGAAGCCCACCGCTGGAAGTCGGAAAATTGGCCGACGTGTTTCGAGGTGGCCAAGGAGCACGCCCGCCGCCGTCAGTTGCAGATCCTTCCAGCCCGGGTCATCCGCCTGATGGAAACCTGTCAGATCCAGGGGACAATCAACTCATGAGGCTAAGTCGGCGTGTATGCTTTTCTCCCTCCGTCCCCAGACCAAGGGAGAGCAGGTGAGGAGGGCTGATGCAACGGGAGAAGGGTAAACCCATTCCCGGAAATGGCCTTAAACCATTCATGCTCCGATAGGGCTCTCCTGAGTATACCTTTCAGGCGGGCACAGACGACCGCCAGAAGTGGATATCTATCAGCACGACAGGCTGAGAGTGCTACATGGGCAACAGCTTTTCAGCAATGAAGGCCGTATCGAAGCAGAGGTTCGCCTCATCCGACGCGCCGTCTCCATAAGCGGGCAAGAATTCCAGGGTTGGCGCGGTTCTGGCTTGATTCTTCGACAGTTTCTTTCATCTTTACGAGGTAACACCATGTCAGTCGCCGCGGCATCAGAACTCATACGCCAAAGCATTCCCACGGGCTTTTCAATCTCGTCGAAACCCGTATCCCCCGATGCGGTCCATATCGCACCGACCGGTGGAGCACTAGGCGCCGTCGTCACCGGCCTGGACGCTGGCAGGCCGCTCAGCTCGAGCACGGTGTTGCAATTGAAACAGGCTTGGGAGGAACATCTGATTTTGATCTTCAAGGATCAGACTCTGACCGACCGGCAGTACCTCGATTTCGCCACCTATTTCGGCAATGTGTTCCAGCCACCGCAGGACGTGCCGGTACTGGCTTCCCACCCGGATGGCACGGTGCCGGAAATCGTGTTGGTGGCTAATATCGAAGGGGGCCATACCGGGACCGGTGAGCTTTCTCCGCACAGCGACCACCATTGGACGCCTTATCCTTCCAAGGCTTCGCTCCTGTATGCCCTGGAGGTGCCGGAGGAGGGCGGCGATACCTATTGGTCGAATCTGTACCAGGTCTATGAAGATCTGGATGGGGAGACCCAGCGCCGTATCGAAGATCTGCAGTTGATCACCTACAACCCGTTCAAGCGCAAGCCCAGTGAGCCCCGTCCCAAATACCGCGACCCCGGCCAGCCGCCGTTGAGCGAGGCTTATCCGCACCCTTTGGTTGCCACTCATCCACAGACCGGCCGCAAGCTGCTTTATCTGGATTATTCCACCGAAGTGGAAGTGGTAGGGCTGCCGCCTTCCGAGGGCGAAGAGTTGATCGAACGCTTGCGCGAACATCTCAACCAACCCAAGTATTACTATCACCATCGCTGGCAGGTGGGGGATGTCGTACTATGGGACAATCTGGCCACTTTGCATTACCGCCCGGCCTTTGACCCGAATTCCCGCCGGGTACTCAAACGCATCAGTCTGGCCGGTGGGCGGCCTTTTTGAGGAGTAAACCAGCATGTCGCAATCATCCAGCTTATTGAAAGCCCGTTACGGTGAGCCAACCCCATGGGATATTCCGTCGAATCCCACCCTGCATACCTTGCTGTCGCATCGTTCGGTACGCGCTTATTTACCCGACGCCTTGCCGCAGGGAACGCTGGAGTTGCTGGTCGCCGCCGCGCAATCGGCGGCCAGTTCCTCCAATCTACAGGTCTGTAGCGTGGTGGCGGTGGAGGATCAGGCACGCAAGGACCGCTTGGCGAAGCTGGCCAATGACCAGGATCATATCCGCCAGGCGCCGCTTTTTCTGGTCTGGCTGGCCGACCTGGCTCGTCTCGGCAAGCTGCTCAAGGAAAGGAACATTCCTGATGACGAGCTGCAATTTCTGGAACTGAGCCTGATCGCCACGGTGGATACCGCCCTGGCCGCGCAAAATGCGGTGGTGGCGGCGGAATCTTTAGGTCTGGGCACGGTTTATATCGGCGCTTTGCGCAACCGCATCGAGGAAGTCGCGGCGGAGCTGAAATTGCCTCCAGGCGTACTACCGCTATTGGCCTGGTGGTGGGTTACCCGGACCCAGTTAATCCTGTGGCCATCAAGCCCCGCTTACCGTAGGAAGCGGGGCTGCATCGAGAGGCTTATGATCTCGACCAACAGGGACTCGCCATCGACCGCTATAACCGGGTGATGGTCGATTTTTACCAGGAACAATCCATGCCGGTAGCAGGCGATGGGTCGAGACACGGCTCTCAGCGTGTGCTCGCCCGCAGTGCGGAACATAAGCGTCTCAGCCAGGCTTTGAAGAATTTGGATTTCCCTTTGTTGTGAAAGTATGAGTGCTGAAATTTTCAAACTCCGTCAGATAGGGGAGGCGGTATTGCGACAACCGGCTCTCGCGTTGAGCACGGATGAAATCCGCAGTTCTGAAACTCGTCGCCTGATAGAGGCGATGCGCGAGACCCTGCTCGACGCACCCGGGGTCGGTCTCGCAGCGCCCCAAGTGGGGCATGGCCTGCAACTCGCCATCATCGAGGATAGGGCCGAATACCAGAAGGATTTTTCTGCAAAACAATTGGCCGAGCGGGGCAGGGTGCCGGTGCCGTTTCATGTGATCATCAACCCGCGATTGAGCGTGGTCGATTCGAGTAGCCAGTTGTTCTTTGAGGGCTGCCTGAGCGTCGCCGGTTTCACCGCTCTGGTTCCGCGCACGGCCAAAGTACAGGTGAGTTGCTACGACGAACGGGGTGAGCCCCGGCTGATCGAAGCCGAGGGCTGGTACGCCCGCATTCTGCAACACGAAATCGATCATCTGCAGGGGCGGCTCTATCTGGACGCCATGCTGCCACGTTCCTTCATGACCATCGCCAATCACGCCCGCTATTGGAAGGACAAACCCGTCTGCGAGGTCTGTGCGGCACTGGGTTTGGCTCATTCGTAAGAAATCCTGATTGCTCGACCGCATTGGAGCTTGCGCCGTGGCGTAAGGTGGCGTTACCGGATGGCCAAGACTACCTGGCTTGGTGCGCGTAGCGCATAGCACCCGCCGCTTGGCGGGGTCGCCCAGCAAAAATGCTGATTGAAACTGAGTGCAAAATTATAGTTTCACGTCCCTGTGGCTGGATACCGGCTTCCCGACCGGTATGACGGCGTAAAGCAACTTTTTGAGCGCGAGCGATGAAAATGCCCTGCGTCTATATACTCGCCAGCAAGTGCAACGGCACACTGTATGTCGGCGTAACGTCAAATCTTCCTCAGCGAATATGGCAACATAAAAATAATCTGGTTGAGGGTTTCACAAAACGTTATGGCGTTCATATGCTGGTTTGGTATGAAATCCATGAAACCGTCGAGAGCGCCATCCTTCGTGAAAAAACCATCAAGGAATGGAAGCGGCGATGGAAGATCGAACTTATCGAAGCGATGAATCCCGAATGGCGCGACCTCTATGAAAGCATCCTATGATCCGTCATACCGGTCGGGAAGCCGGTATCCAGTGCCATGGACGGTAACGACCCGGCTGCGACAGTGCTTAATTGAGGCTGGATGTGGAATCGTAGTTTCTCATCCCTGCGACTGGATACCGGCTTCCCGACCGGTATGACGAAGTCAACTTTATAGAACCTAACCCGGAATCCCCATGCCCCTGACCCCGACATGCGCCGGTCGATTGACCAGATACGCGATTACCCTACGGCGGCGGCTATCCCGATCCCGTGACCAATGCAGAACAGCTTTCGTGTCTGTTCTTCTTCTATCTGGTCGAAGGCATCGACGCGGAAAATGTCCTCAAGGACAAAGTGCTGAAACAAACCTATGAAAGCCTGTTCGCGGGCGAGTGGAGGCTCAAGAACCCGCTGAATGCCGCAGGCCAGGGGCAAGCGTGGCTTCACCAGATTCAAAATCGGCCACATGATGTGCGGCGGTTAGCGGGGCTGGCGCAGTCCATTGTTTATCGTCGGACAAATCACGACTCCCACGGGGCTTTGGGTGCCATCAGTTTGCGCAGCTTGGGATTCTCGCTAGTCGGCGCGTCCAACATGGCCTGGAATTTCTTGAACGTCTCCGCGTCCAGGGTAAACATGCGCTGGTCTAACAGCACGTCCTCGGCCTCACGACACGCTGTTTCCAGCATGAAGTCTGAGCGCGTCTTGCCTAACAGTTCGGCGGCTTGGTCGATCAAGTCGCGCTGCGCGCGCTTGGCGCGGATGTTGATATTGATGTTGCGGGTCTGGCCGCTACTCTCGTTTGTTTCAATTGGCTGCATCGGTCTGCCTCCGTAAAAAGTCTCACCTTTTCTGTATAGCCTAAACGTGCGCACAATATCAATACATAGACACCGCTCCATATCGTTTTATATCGGCGATGTAGTGATTGGCACGCAATCTGACTAATAATGCCGTGAGACAAGTCCAAAGGGCCTGTCGCGATCCGGTTTCTTGCAAAGGATAGGTCGGCAGATAACGGAAACGACCAGGGCGGGAGATTATCCTCACGACGTTTCCACGGGAGTTGCAAGCGATGGGCAAGCAAGCTCCTCGATATATTCATGGGCCGGTTCGACGGTGGAAGCCGCATGGGTTTTCGGGTTGAGTTCCCCGTAATGAATCAACCGGGCACGCACGATGTTTCGGCTGATGCCCAACAGGCGTGCGGTCTGTAACTGGTTGTTCTGGCAATAGCGGTAGGCCGTGCGCATGATGGCATGTTCGAGTCGGCTGTACAGATCGGGGAGGTCTTCTTCAAACAATGCGATCAACGCCTCTTCCAGAATATCCTCGCGGGTGTGGGTCCTGAGCGGGATGGCGCTACGAGTCTCCAGTTTGCTCAAATGCAGATGAGAAGGCTGGATGAGGTTATCCTGGCAAACCAGCACGGCATGATGGATGACGTTTTCCAGTTCGCGGATATTGCCCGGCCAGGGATGGGACAGCAGTGATTTTTCCGCGGAGGGTGAAAGGCTGGCCAGCGGACTGCCGAGCTTTTGTCGGTAAAGGCTCAGAAAGTGGTGGGCCAGGGGAAGGATGTCTCCGGGCCGTTTGCGCAAGGCGGGCAGTTCGAGTAGGGCGACGCTCAGCCGGAAAAACAGGTCTTCGCGGAAGTGGCCCGCGGAGACGGCCTCTTCCAGGCGCACATTGGTGGCGGCCACCAGGCGGACATCGATGGGGATGGCGCGGCGCGACCCGACCCGCACGACCTCGCGCTCCTGCAGCACTCGCAACAGTTTGACCTGGGTCGGAAGAGGCAGATCGCCGATCTCGTCCAAGAACAAGGTTCCGCCGTTGGCCGCTTCGAACCACCCCTCTTTGGCATTCAGTGCACCAGTGAAAGCGCCTTTTTCATGACCGAACAGTTCGCTTTCCACCAGGCTGTCGGTCAAGGCGCCGCAATTGACGGCGATGAAAGGGCCGTCGCGGCGGCTGCTCAAATGATGCACATGGCGTGCGATCAGTTCTTTTCCGGTGCCGGTTTCGCCGATGATCAAGACGTTGGCTTCGCTGGGGGCGACCAGCTTGATGCGTTTCAGCAATTCATTCGACTTGGGATCTTCGAAAACGAGCGCCGTGGCCCGGATCGACAAGGCCATGGCATGAGGATTGGGGAAAGTCAGAAGAGTCATGATCGTAAATTCCACAGGGTTTGGAATTAACTATAGGAATAGGCGAAATTATTATCAAAGAACTATTTGCTTGGGCCTTATAACCGCGAGATGTTATGCTTGTCTTCAGAAAATTATTCGTCACATCATGAGCGAATTGAAATGTCCCTGAAGAGGAGGAAGTATTTTCCGCAAGAAAGCGAATATTTGCCCAACCACCCTCATCGAATCTTCTCGTCTTTCCGAGAAGCTGGACGCCAGGATGATCGTGGCCAGCGAAACCTTTCATCATACCGGCAGTTTCAGGTTTCGCACCGTCCTCAATCTGGTGGCAAAGGTCTATCAGGACCGCATCATCACGGCTTCCTCGGGTAATTTCGGCCAGGTTCAGGCTTACGCTTGCCGTCTGTTGGGAAAATCCTGTACCGTGGTCTTGCCCGAAACCTGTTGTCGGCGGATTGAATCCAAAATTTGACGGACCCTCATCGACTCATGTCCCACTCCTCCCCGCGCGGATTCGGCGCTTTGCGCCAGCGCAATTTCACCCTTTATCTCATCGCCCGTTTCTGCGCCGTCATGGCCATGCAGATGCAAAGCCTGGCGGTAGGCTGGCAAGTCTATGCCCTTTCCGGCGATCCCTTCGATCTGGGCCTGATCGGATTGGCCCAGTTCGCTCCTTTCTGCGCTCTGGTGTTGATTGCCGGGCAGGTGGCCGATCGCGTCGATCGCCGGCTGATCCTGT
>JAQTSI010000169.1:0-3678 GCA_028711365.1 Methylococcaceae bacterium | reverse complement strand
ATCCTGTTTCTCTGTTTTGGGGTGGAATGCCTCTGTGGAATTTTCTTATTGCAGTTCACCCTGTCGGGATTGCAGGCGGTTTGGCCGGTGTTCGCGGTGATGGCGCTACACGGTTCGGCGCGCGCTTTCATGATGCCGGCGGGCCAAGCCATCCTGCCGAATCTGGTACCCACGGAAAGTTTTGCCAATGCCGTGGCTTTGAGCTCGTCCAGTTTCCAGATCGCCATGTTGATCGGACCGACCTTGGGCGGCCTGCTCTATCTGGTTGGTCCTTCCATGGTGTATTTCATCGTCACGAGCTTGCTCCTGCTCGCCCTGACCCTGATGTTGTTCACCCGGATCGATCAGCGAGCGGTCAGCAATCAGCCGGCCAGTTGGCGCACCCTGCTGGAAGGGCTGGTTTTCGTCCGTTCCCGTCCCCTCGTGTTGGGGACGATCTCCCTGGATCTGTTTGCCGTGTTGTTCGGCGGGGCGACCGCCATGCTGCCGGCCATCGCCCGCGACATCCTGCAGGTAGGGCCGAGCGAACTGGGACTGCTGCGCACGGCACCCGGCCTGGGCGCAGCCTTGACCGCCATGACCCTGGCTTTTTTCCCCCTTTCCCGCCAGTTGGGACGCTGGATGTTCGACGGCGTGGCGCTGTTCGGTTTCGCCACCATCCTGTTCGGACTATCGGAAAACTTTTATCTGTCCCTGGCCGCTTTGTTCCTGCTCGGCGTCGGCGATATGGTCAGCGTCTATATCCGGCAGATGCTGGTCCAGCTGGAGACACCGGATGCCATCCGCGGCCGGGTCAGCGCGGTGAACGCGGTGTTCATCGGCGCATCGAACGAGTTGGGCGAGTTCGAATCGGGACTGGCCGCCGCTTGGCTGGGGCTCGCCCCTTCGGTGATCGCCGGCGGTGTCGCCACCCTGATCGTCACGGGCTTGTGGATGCTCGGTTTTCCCGTCCTGCGCGCCATGGACCGTTTCCCCCGGGCGCAACGTTGAATTCCCCTTTAACTTATCTGTAACCCAACTGAGGAGAAAATCATGAAATTCGCCATCATTTCCGGCAGCCACCGGCCACAGGCCCAGTCCGGCAAGGTCGCCCGTTTCATCGCGGCGCGCCTGTCCATCTTGCAACCGCAATCATCCCGCTATGTGCTCGAATTGGGGAAAACGCCCTTGCCCTTATGGGAAGAAGGGATCTGGAGCAACGATCCGAAGATCGTCGATGTCTGGAATCCGGTTGCCAGCGAACTTGCCGGCAGCGACGCCGCCATCATCGTCGCCCCGGAATGGAGCGGCATGGTTCCTGCCGCCTTGAAAAACCTGTTCCTCTACGCCAGCGACGGTTCCCTCTACCACAAGCCGGGATTGATCGTCGGCGTCTCCGCCGCGCGCAACGGGGCTTATCCCATCGCCGAATTGCGGGTCAGCAGTTACAAGAACACGCATATTCAATATATCTCAGAACAGGTGATCATCCGCCATGTCGGCGAGGTATTGAACGGCGAGGAACCGGAATCGGACGACGACGCCTATCTCCGCAAACGTCTGGATTACAGCCTGTCCGTGCTGGTCGAATACGCCAAAGCGCTGAAACAGGTCCGGGCAAGCGGGGTGCTGAACCGCAAGGAGTTTCCCTACGGCATGTGAGGTCCATCAGCCATCGACCAGGCCCCAGGATGCCCGTAGGCATTTTAGGATGCCGTAGTCGTAGCGTCCTTCCAATGCCTCGAACAGGGGTTTTTGCGCCGCTTTCTGCTCCTGCGGCAGCTTGTGCCAGAGGTCTTCGATGCGGATGGCTTCTTCCCGGCTCAAACCGGTCACCTCCAATACCTCCAACTCGCCTTTGGCAATCGGCAGGGCCAAATGGCCATAAATCGTCGAGGCTTTGAGTCCGCGGCGGGTTGCGATCTGTTCCACGCTCATGCCGAGGCGAAACAGGGAAAGGCTTTCCTCGGCGGTGGGCAATTCCAGGATTTCCCCACTGCCCCGATCGTTTTCCTGGGCCTGGATGATTTCGAGGAATTGATCGCCATACAGATCCAGCTTGCGCTCGCCGATGCCGGCGATGCGACTCAATTGAGGGCGGTTGTGCGGCCGCTTCTGGACCAGCTCCATCAACACGGCATCGTGGAGGATGATATAGGGTGGCACATCCTGCTCCTGCGCCAATCGCTTGCGCAGCGCGCGCAGATCCTGCCACAGTTTTTCGTCGCCGATGGCGGCGAAGCGGACCGTACCACGCCTGGGCTCGCGAGCGGACGATTTGTCCTTGGCCTCGTCATCTCGGCGCAAAAACAGCGATTGTTCGCCGCGCAACAACGGCCGGCAAGGTTCGGCCAGCCGCAGTGCGCCGTAGGCTTCCCAGTCCACGGTCAAAAAGCCCTGGGTAACCAGTTGTCGAAACACCGAAAGCCATTGCGGCTCGGCCAGATCCTTGCCGATGCCATAGGTGCTCAGCCGGTCGTGACCATGACCGCGCACCTTTTCATTCGATTTGCCCAGCAATACGTCGATGACATGATGCGCCCCGAACCGCTGGCCGGTGCGATGAACGCAGGACAGCGCCTTGCGCGCCGCTTCGGTGGCGTCCCATGTCCGCACCGGGTTCAGGCAGTTGTCGCAATTGCCGCAAGCCTGTTCCAATCGGTCGCCGAAATAGTTGAGCAGGGTCTGGCGCCGACAGGAAGTCAGTTCGCAATATCCCAGCATGGCATCCAACTTGTGCCGCTCCACCCGCTTGTGCAACTCGTCCGCCTCGGAGGATTCCACCATGCCGCGCAGAGCGATGACATCCTGCAAGCCGTACACCATCCAGGCGTCGGCCGGCTGGCCATCGCGGCCGGCTCGGCCGGTTTCCTGGTAGTAGGCTTCCAGGCTCTTGGGTAGATCGAGATGGGCGACGAAGCGGACATTGGGTTTGTCGATCCCCATGCCGAAAGCAATGGTGGCCACCACGATGATGCCTTCCTCCAGCAGAAAGCGGCGCTGGTTCTCCTGTTTCACTTCCACCGCCAAGCCGGCGTGATAGGGCAGGGCGCGCAGTCCCTTGGAACCCAGCCAAAGCGCGGTCTCTTCCACCCTCTTGCGTGACAGACAATAGACGATGCCGGCGTCGCCCTCATGTTCGCGCCGGATGAAATCCAGCAGTTGCTGACGGGGGTTCTGCTTCAAACCCACCGCATAGCGGATGTTGGGCCGGTCGAAACCGCCGCGGAATACTCTTGCTTGTTGCAAGCCCAACCGCTCGATGATCTCCAGCCGGGTGCGCTCGTCGGCGGTGGCGGTGAGGGCGATGCGGGGAATCTGGGGATAGCGCTCGTGCAGCAGGGAAAGCTGCCAGTAATCGGCGCGGAAGTCGTGGCCCCACTGGGAAACGCAATGGGCTTCGTCGATGGCGAACAGGCTCACCGCCGCCTGGTCCAACCGGGCAAGAAAGCGTTCGGTGAGCAGTCTTTCCGGGGCGACGTAGAGTAAATCCAATTCTCCCGCCAGGAAGCGGTTTTCCACCTGGCGCTGGTTTTCCAGACTGAGGGTCGAATTGAGGAAGGCGGCTTTGATGCCCAGTTGCAACAGGGCGCTGACCTGGTCCTGCATCAGCGCGATCAGCGGTGAGACGACGATGCCGCAGCCTTGCCGCAGCAAGGAGGGCAGCTGGAAGCACAGCGACTTGCCGCCGCCGGTGGG
>JAQTSI010000168.1:9126-10828 GCA_028711365.1 Methylococcaceae bacterium | reverse complement strand
CAGATCATCCTGTTTGACGAGCCCACTTCGGCTCTCGATCCCACCATGGTCAGTGAAGTGCTATCGGTCATACGTCGCCTCGTCAGAGATGGCATGACCATGGCGATCGTCACCCATGAAATGTATTTTGCCCGTGACGTATCCAGCCGGGTATTGTATATGGACGAAGGGATCATCTATGAAGAAGGTCCCCCGGAACGAATCTTCGACGATCCGCAAAATGAGAAAACCCGGGCGTTTATCAACAAGATCCGCAGCTATACCCGCCGCATCGGCTCGCCGGATTATGACCTGTATGCCATGAATGCCGAAATCGAGGCTTTTTGCGAAAAGCAGATGCTATCGAAGACAACCAGGGACCATTTGCTGTTGCTGGTCGAAGAATTGCTGCAAATCTATGCCCCTTTCCTGCCCAAGACAATGCTTGATTTGACCATTGCCTATTCGGAAAAGAGCGAGCGCCTGGAGATCCTCTGTGAAACTGAGGGAGAGGCGGCAAACCCGCTTGCCGGCGATAACTTATCCGACGACGATTTGGGGCTGACGATCATCACCAAACTGACCGAAAGCATTGGGCACCAGTACCTCAACGGCAAGAATAGATTGCAGATTCTGCTGAAAAAATAACCCGCATGAGAGTTGATATCCATGGACTTGCAGACTAGAACAGAAAATAATGCCATCGTGTTAACCCTGAGCGGCAGATTGGATGCCGTTACTGCGCCTGAATACGAGAAAAAAATTCGGGACTTGATCGAGGGCGGAAACATTTGCTTCGTGGTCGACTTTGAACAACTGGATTACATCAGCAGCGCCGGCTTGCGGGCTCTCTTGGTGATGGCCAAACTGCTGAATGCGAAAGGAGGCCGGGCCTGTTTGGCGAACATCAAGGGAAACGTCCAGTCGGTATTCGATATGTCCGGTTTCAACGCCGTATTCAAGATCAAGGATTCTGTCGCTGAAGCGCTCGCCGCTCTCAAATGAGATTTTTCCTTCTTGACGCAGGGCCCTGTCCTGGACGATCGTGGAGCTTCACTTTCCCTGATCCGCTGGGTCAGTTCCCGTAGGGGCGACCGGCCGGTCGCCCCTACGTCCTACGTCCGTGCCGTCGGCGCTTTTCCAAGCCATGAAGCGGGAGAAGCGCCGACAGCGACCCGGCCCGCGCCTACAGCCCGTCAGAAATCACCACGAAGGCATTGCTGCTGAACAACGCAGGAATGGCCTGCTTGTAGGTCTCGATCTGCTGGAAAGCGGCCTTGAGGATGGCGTTCTCGTCGGCGGCGTTCTTCAATCTTGGGGACGCCGCCTTGGAAGCTCTGCTTCCCTTGGCCCTGCATCGGGAAGCAGAGCCTCCGGAACTCGGGTTCCCAAGCGGAGCTTGGGAACCAGCGGATAGGCATAGCCTTGGCGCTCTAGCAGTTGGATGGTGAAGGTTTCAATGGCGGATTCAGTGAGGTTAGACATGATAGATATCTGCCTCCCAACGCAGGGGGTTAGTTTGGACATATTCTGCAATCTTGAGGTAGCTAACCTCGTTGCGAATGATATGGTCGTGATAATTACGTTGCCAGGCTGGTGAACCTGCTTGCCCACGCAACCGATTGATGGCCGATGTAACCGCCGATTTATACCCGCCCACGAGAGAACCTAGGGATTTTGGCGATGGGCCTTTAGGCCGTGTCGTGGTAGGGGCGACCGGCCG
>JAQTSI010000168.1:0-9026 GCA_028711365.1 Methylococcaceae bacterium | reverse complement strand
GTCGCCCGTACAGCAATCTGGCCGGTCGCCCGTACAGCAATCTGGCCGGTCGCCCGTACAGCAATCTGGCCGGTCGCCCGTACAGCAATCTGGCCGGTCGCCCGTACAGCAATCTGGCCGGTCGCCCGTACAGCAATCTGGCCGGTCGCCCATACAGCAATCCGGCCGGTCGCCCGTACATCGATCGTCCCTGCGTATTTCGACGATGGCGTGAAAATGGTTCGGCATTATCACGAATTCATCCAATTCGATTTCGGCGCGGATTTCAGCCGATTTCAGCCATTCATCGCGGGCGATCTGCCCAAATTGATTCAGGATCATCACCCCATCCCGTATTTCCCCAAACAAACACGCCCGCTGATGACAGCAGATGGTGATGAAATAAAGTCCATTTTGCGAATAATCATAATGGCGCAAACGAATAGAGCGGCGGTGATGGATGGAGGGATCATACATGAGGATTCACGTCATATGGGCGACAGAATGTAGGGGCGACCGGCCGGTCGCCCCTACGCCAGGTGGACACGAACTTCGTCGTGCATCTTCACAAGCGCTTTAATCTGCCGGGAATTGGCTATCTGCTTGTTCACCAAAGGTTCCATGATGGCTGTCATTGATTCGAGTTCTTTTTCTTGGGGTACTGTCACCATTGCCGCGTCAAGATCGCAATGTCCGGCCCCTTATGCCTCGAAGTCCATCGCGGTGAGCTCGCCATCCGCGTCGGTAATCTCGGCACGTTTCAACACACCGCCATCGTCATAGGTATAGCGATGCTCCATCTCGATCTCGCCGTAAACCAGCTTCTGGATACCGATCAGGCGGTCCTGTGCATCGAACTGCCCGCGGAAGAAGGTGTTCCTGTTCCCGAGTTGTTCAGGCTCCAACTCGTTGAGGAGATTCAAAGGCAGCTTGACGCCGCTGTAGGTCACAAAATACCGGTACTTGTCGGCAACTGCATCGCTCATGTTTTTACCTCAGTCTATTGAAACCCATAGGCGAAATCGCCTTCCTGCACACTCACATGCACCCGTTCGACGGGTTTGCCCTCCATCATGCGCTTGAGGAATTCCTCGCTGATCTTCGGCAATATGGTATTGGTGAGGATGGCGTCGATCATGCGTCCGCCGCTTTCCAGTTCGGTGCAACGGCTGCTGATGAGTTTGACCACCTCATCGTCATAACTGAACGGAACCTGATGGCTTTCGGCGATGCGTTTCTCGATGCGGCCCAATTGCAAGCGGGCGATCAGGGCGATCATCTCGTCGCTGAGCGGATAATAGGGGATGACCACCAATCGCCCCAGCAAGGCCGGCGGGAACACCTTCAGCAAGGGCTCGCGCAGGGCCTTGGCGATGCCTTCCGGTTCGGGCATCAATTCCGGGTCCTTGCACAGATTCACGATCAGGTCGGTACCGGCGTTGGTGGTGAGCAGAATCAGGGTGTGCTTGAAGTCGATCACCCTGCCCTCCCCGTCCTCCATCCAGCCCTTGTCGAACACCTGGAAGAAGATTTCGTGCACGTCGGGGTGAGCCTTTTCCACCTCGTCCAGCAGCACCACGCTGTAAGGCCGGCGGCGCACAGCCTCGGTCAACACCCCACCCTCGCCATAGCCCACATAGCCGGGCGGTGCGCCCTTGAGGGTGGAGACGGTATGCGCCTCCTGGTATTCGCTCATGTTGATGGTGATGACATTCTGCTCGCCGCCGTAGAGGGCTTCGGCCAAGGCCAGGGCGGTCTCGGTCTTGCCCACGCCGGAGCTTCCCGCCAGCATGAACACGCCGATGGGCTTGTTGGGGTTGTCCAGGCCGGCGCGGGAGGTCTGGATGCGCCTGGCGATCATTTCCAGCGCGTGGCGCTGGCCGATGATGCGCTGCTCCAGGGTATCGGCCAGTTTGAGCACGGTTTCGATCTCGTTCTTGACCATCCGTCCCACCGGGATGCCGGTCCAGTCCTGCACCACCGAGGCGACGGCCTGGGCGTCGACGCTGGGCAGGATCAGCGGGTTTTCGCCCTGTAATCGATGAAGCTGGGTTTGCAGGGTTTTCAGTTCCTCGAGCAGACCGTCGCGGCTTTCCCTAGGTTCACTCTCCTGCACCGAAGGAGCAGCCGAATCCACAGGCTTTCCCCCTTCCCGCAGTCGGCCGCGAAGCTCGAGGATTTTTTCCACCCGTTCGCGCTCTTCGCTCCAGCGTCGTTCCAGTATGGCCAAGCGCTCCTGCTCGCCGCCTAGCTTCTCGCCGGCGATTTGCTCGCGCTTGAAAGTCTCGACGCCGACCGCCTTTTCCCGCTCGATGATCTCCAATTCGGTCTGCAAAGCGCGGATGCGCCCCCGACAATCTTCCACTTCGGCGGGCACGGCATGCTGGCTGATGGCGACGCGGGCGCAGGCGGTATCCAACAGGCTGACCGCCTTGTCCGGCAATTGGCGCGCGGGGATGTAACGATGCGAGAGTTTCACCGCCGCCTCCAGCGCCTCGTCCAGGATCTGCACGCGGTGATGCTTTTCCATCACCGAGGCGACTCCCCGCATCATCAATATGGCTTTTTCCTCGCTCGGCTCGTGTATCTGCACCACCTGGAAGCGGCGGGTCAAAGCCGGGTCTTTCTCGATGTGCTTCTTGTATTCGGCCCAGGTGGTGGCCGCCACGGTGCGCAAGCTCCCCCGCGCCAGGGCCGGTTTGAGCAGGTTGGCGGCATCGCCGGTTCCCGCCGCACCGCCCGCTCCCACTAGGGTATGGGCCTCGTCGATGAACAGGATGATGGGTTTGGGGCTGGCTTGCACCTCTTCGATGACTTGCCGCAGGCGCTGCTCGAATTCACCTTTCATGCTGGCTCCGGCCTGGAGCAGGCCGACATCGAGGGTGCGCAGGGACACGCCGCGCAAGGGCGGCGGCACCTCGCCAGCGACGATCTTTTGGGCGAAACCCTCGACCACGGCGGTCTTGCCGACGCCGGCCTCGCCGGTGAGGATGGGGTTGTTCTGACGGCGGCGCATGAGGATATCGATGAGCTGGCGGATTTCCTCGTCGCGCCCGCTGATGGGGTCCATCTTGCCGGATCGCGCCTGTTCGGTCAGATCGACGGTGTATTGGCGCAAGGCTTCCTGTTTGCCCAGCGCCGCCGGGGACATGGCGCCTGCGGCTTCTCCAGGTACGGCCCCGCCGCCCACCTGGAAACCGTCGGATGCGGCCAGGCCGTCTTCCGGCGAACCGCCGACGACCTCGGCATAACGATCAGTGAGGGTATCGAGTTTGATCTTGTCGAACTCCCTGGAGATGGCGAACAACGGGTTGCGCAACTCCTTGGTCTTCAACATGCCGACGATCAGATGGGCGCTACGCACCTGGCTTTCGCCGAACATCAAAGTGCCATAGACCCAGGCCCGCTCCACCGTATCCTCCACATGGGAGGAAAGATCGGAAAGGGAAGTGGAGCCTCGCGGCAGCCGATCCAGCGCCTCGGTCAATTCTTTCACCAGCCGGGCCGGATCGAGGTTGAATTGCTTGATGATGCGATGCAGGTCGCTGTCCTGAAGCTGCAACAATTGATGCAGCCAATGGACGATTTCCACATAAGGATTGCCCCGCAGCTTGCAGAACACGGTGGCGCTTTCGATGGCTTTGTAACAAATCCGGTTGAGTTTGCCGAATAGCCTGGCGCGGTTGATTTCAGTCATTGCCTTGTTCTCCCGTTTCCATCATGTGGAATAATGATTTCTTGAGGTGACGGTAAGTCGCCGGTTTCAACGGGCCATCGGATCAAACCCTGAGAAACGGATTCAGCGTCAAATCGTCGGCGTCGGAGCGGTCCTTTTTCTCTCCCAGCCAACTGGTCCACCCCAGTTGCGCGCCGCCATCCAGACGAAGCGGGGGAATGTCTTCCTGGCGCAGGATCAGGTTCACATCCCAAACCAGCTCATCGCCGATATAGTTGCGCACGATGGCGATCAACTCAAAGAGCCCTGCTCCTCCCGGCAGCATGTCGCGGTAACGCGCCATGGCCAAAGGCCCTAGTACGAGCCGAATCTTGTGCTGGCAACCGAAGACCCGGCCACCCACCACGGTGGACATGCCCAATCTCCCGGCCTGTTCGCGTGCCCCCAGGCGAGTCTGCTCCTGGATCGAAATCTCCATCCATTCGCCGACGAACTCCAGGATATAGGTGGCAACGCCCAAAAACGCCTCGACGATGGCGCGCAAACCATCGGCGTGTTTGCTCTGGCAGGAGAGTAGCCCGGTAAACAGCAGTTTCGCCCGATCCGACATGGCATCGCGTTCGCGCAAGGAAGGCATGCCGATGCCGAACAAGGAACCCAGGTAGACGCCGAAACGGTCCACCTCGGGCCGATCATGGTACACCGTGGGCTGGGTATCCGCCCAAGCTCGGTAAAACAGGCATAATAAACGGTGATGGAAGATGTCGGCGAAACGCGCGAAGGTCCGATCGCCGTGGTGACGGATGCGATCGCGGGCATATTCCGTCAAATGCAGGGGCAAAGGGCCGTTGGGACCGAACAGGCCGAGGAAACGAACGACCAGCCGATCGGGAAGTCCCTCCTTGCCGCTCTCCCAGGAAGAAAGCGCGCTGGGAGCAAAATCCATCTCCACCGCCTGCGCCAGGCGCACGGGATCGTCCAGGGCCTTGATCGAGGTTCCCAATCTGGGCTTATCGGCATGATGACATTCGATCAGGCGCATGGCCTGGAAAAAGTCGAAACGCCAAGGCTCGTCCCGGAGCGCTTGAATCAGAGCGTGTGTCGCCTGCCGGTCCTGATCGGCCATCTCATGATCTCCCCGCGGTCGACGGTAGCGATGACCGTCTCGGTGAATGTATTGAGCGATGCGTAACGGGCGAAGAACTGCTCCAGCACCGCACCGAGCAGGAATGCGCCGCCCCCCTCGAAAGCGAATTCCTCGAATTTCACGATGATTTCCAACCCCCGCCCAAATACGATGGGGCCGGATGCATCGATGCGCCTCACCACGTTCCGGGACCGGGTGGAAAGAACACCCTCGATCTGCTTGCGCACCGTATCATCCTGGGGATCGCCATATAAAGTCAGCAATTCGCGCAAAGCCGCCGCGCCGTGAAGCTCATCGCTGTCCATCAGGGACAGATAATTCAGCGACAAATGGCTGAGCAGGCGCCAGGCGGTGGCGGCGATCGCCGTGGAAGACCGCGGCCGGGTGGGACCTGCGATGCAGCGGATGGATTGCACCGGCGCGCCGGTCTGCAGGCTGAAATCGGTGGGGCCTATGCCGACCGGCATATACAGAGGCAAGTCGCGGTTGGTGCATAGCGTCTGCAGGCCGAGTTGTTTGAGATCAGCGCGATACGGCGCTTCCCCGGCATCCACCAGGGAGATATAGGTTTCCGAACCGACATAGCTGGAGCGTAATCCCTGCCTGCGCTGTTTGGCGGACAATTGGCGCTTCTGACGGAAAACGGTGTAGTAGGCATTTTCATCGCGATGGCGATATCCGCTGTTGGATCCGTAAAATGGCAGAAAGGTTTGCTCATCGCCCTGATGGGAGCCGAAACCCGTCACCTCTTCCAGGGCGTAAACCTCGAAATCCAAAGGCCGGGTGCGATCCGGGACGATATGGTATTCCGGCTCCTGATGCGTCAGATGGATGCGGTCGCAGCGTTTCGCGAACAGATTGATGGCAGGCGTGCAGAACAAGGCGAATTGCTGGGTATCCAGCGCATTGACCAGCTTCGGGTTCATCCGGTCGAGCATGACGACGAGATCCAGTTCGGTATCCGCCGAGCGTTTGCAAGCCTGGCGCAAGCCACTCAATTGGACGAACAGGAAACGCTCGGGAAAAGCAAAATATTCCTGCAGCAGGCGGTAACCCTGGAAGGAACGCGGCCCATAAGGCAACAATGCCTGATCGTCCTCGAGCCCCATGCGGCGGATGGGCCGGTGGGGTATCAGCTCGCACCAGCCATCGCCCTTGTCGGTCGGTAAAACGGCCAGGGCGAAGGCATTGGCCAGCAATTGTTCGTACAACTGCACGGGCAAGCCGCCGCTGCCGCGCAAAAAAATCGGCAAGGTATCCAGGGCAAGCTGATTGAATTTTTGTCCCCCGGTGGTGCGAAGACGCAGACGAATGCCGGCTTTCAATCCCGTCAGGCTGGGCCCCCCCAGATTGGCGACGGCGCTGGGATTGGACAGGTATTCCGCAGCAACGATTTCCAGCGGCCACAGACTGAGATCATGAGCGGTGCGATATTCGCAGGCGGTCTGTTCTCCCTTGCCGATCTGACTCCTCAATACCGTATGGCGGGGAATGAGCACGCCTTCGGCCAGGCTGCCTTCGGAAGCGTCGGGTTGCATCTGCACCACCGCCATGGAAGGGGTGGGCGCCAGATAATGGGGATAGACGAATTCCAAAAGATGCTGGGTAAAGCGCGGGAATTCCGCATCGACCTTGAGCTGCACCCGGGCGGCGAGGAAAGCGAAACCTTCCAGCAAGCGCTCGACGTAAGGATCGGCGCACTCGAAACTATCCAGCCCGAGCCGGCTGGCGATCTTGGGAAATTCTCCGGCAAACTCGCCGCCAACCTCGCGCAGATGGCGCAGTTCCCGGTTGTAATAATGCAAAAGGCGCGGGTCCACAGGATTACCGGGTCTGGTCGGAGATTTCCACGGAACCGGTTTCCAGATCCACTTCAGTTTTCAAAAAAAGCCGCAAGGGTAAGGGCTGCATCCACAAATCGCCCTCGATATCGAAACTCATGGCGTTGTAATTGAATTGCTCGGTGGTATGCACCTTGACCTTCAGGGTATTGGGCAGAATGCGCGGTTCGAAATTGATGATGGCCTGACGTATGCAGCGTTCGAGCAGGGGAACATCGGCGCTGGAGACGGTATGCCCGGAAAGATCCGGGATGCCGAAATTCACTACCGAACTGGCCGCTTCGGGAAAGGCATCGAGATTCTGCGCGGCATCCAGCGACACCGAATTGAGCAGCCAGGCGATGTCGCGCAGCACGCTCTGCCGCAGACGCCGCACCGAAAGCACGCGCTGTTCGCGGGATTCCTGCTGCTGGTCCGGCTCGTCATCGGCAAGGCGATCCAGCAATGAGGGCTGCAAGCGCTCCTGGGGAGTGAGTTCGGCCATGAGTCCTACTCGGAGCGCATGGCAGTCGTCTCCATGACGATGCGGCGCACATCGAACAAGGGATATTCTTCCCGGTCGGTGGCCAGGATGCGCTGTCCCAGGCCGACATAGACGTTTTCGGCCAGCTCCCGCCATTCGGTCTTGCGGGACAATGCCAGCCTGGAATCTTCGCAGCTTTCCGAACCCGGATAACGGGCGGGTATCAAGGCATAAGTTTCGCCGCCGTTGTGCCAGACGAATTGGGCAGGCAACCATACCACATCGCGCAGATCTTCGGGCGCGGTGATTTGAATCTCGCGGATTTGCTGGAAAGGTATCCAGTAATATTTTCCGTCGATGATGGCCTCGGCCACCGGCCCTAGCCGGGTGTCGGCATCGGCGATCCACTGGAAACTCTGTCCATCCACCGCACCAGGCAGGGCGGGAGCCTGCTCGAAAGCCAGGCCGCGAAGTTCCGCCGCCTGAAGATGATGAGCCTGCGCGGTCAGGCGCAAGGCTTCCAGCAGCAAGGCCACCCATGGCGGGGGCTCGCCGAAAATCAAAGGGGTTTGCCTGCCGGCAAACACTTCGCCACGCAAAGCTTCGCAGCGGATCGCCTGTCTATAGGTCTGCACCATTGGCCAAGCCTGTCTATCCAGGTCCCTGACCACATCCAACTGCGTCAACGCGCGTTCCCACTCGCCGCGAACGGCAAGCAACTGGAATAAAAAAACCCGGTAACGGCTACTGGAGGGATCCTTGCGGATGGCATCCTGCAGGTCCTTGAGGGCGCCCTGCAGGTCGCCTTCACGAAGTAATTGTTCGGCTCGCACCCTCACCCCCCGACTGACATCAACCGCGCCGGTTTGCGGACAAACCGGCGCTCAAGCGTTGAAACTCAAACCTTTTCGTGTTTCTTCAAGTTCCAGCCTACCTTGACCGGAGCCCCCAGAGTACCATCCGCTTTTTGCTCCTTGTAGCTCAGCTCGATCTGCGCGAAGTTCAGGGAGATCTGGTCGGTGGGGACGACGTCGCCATGGGCGCTGCCACCCGTCTGGTAAGACGACACCAGCAGATCGCTGAAGTCGATGACCAGAAACTCCTGCTGCTGCTTGCCTGCTTTGCGGCAGGTCAAGGTGGCTTTCTTGATATGCTCGCCGCTGGCGCAAGCCAGCATCAGCTTGGGCGACGCGCAGTTGCTGGACATGACGAAATGGAAATCCTGCATCACCACCTTGCCGGCGCCGCCGCCGCCGCTGGCCGCGAAAGTGCCGCCGTTGGTCTCGCCCCAGCTCCAGGATTGCAGTTCGATTTCACCCCCATGTTTGGAATCCTGTGATTCGCCCTTGATCCCGTCGATTTTTAGAAAATAGTCTACCTGTGCCATAGTATGTTTCTCCAAATCTAGCGTTTATGCTTCAAGCACCTTTCGCCGAGGGCAGTTTGGAAACCAGTCTCAGCGAAACCGTAAGCCCCTCCAATTGATAATGGGGGCGTAAAAAGAACTTCGATGTGTAATAGCCGGGATTGCCCTCCACTTCTTCCACCACCACCTCGGCGGCGGCCAAAGGCCGTTTCGCTTTGGTCTCTTCGCTGGACACCGTGGGATCGCCATCCACATAATTCATGATCCACTCGTTCAGCCAGCGTTGCATGTCCGACCGCTCCTTGAATCCGCCGATCTTGTCCCTGACGATACATTTCAGGTAATGGGCGAAACGGCAGGTGGCGAACAGATAAGGCAGGCGCGCGGCCAGATTGGCGTTGGCGGTGGCGTCCGGATCGTCGTATTCCGCCGGCTTATGCAAAGATTGCGCCCCGATGAATGCCGCGAAATCCGAATTCTTCTTGTGAATCAGCGGCATGAAGCCATTTTTGGCCAACTCGGCCTCGCGCCGGTCACTGATGGCGATTTCGGTC
>JAQTSI010000438.1 GCA_028711365.1 Methylococcaceae bacterium | reverse complement strand
GGTTGTGAATAGAACACTTACCAGAATTGGCCGCACCACTGACAAAAGAAACGATGATTATGTGCCTGGGACACCCAGCCGTCGGCTCAGTCTTGTTTGGCCGCTTACCCGCGAAGCCGCATCGCTAAGCAGGCATCACGATGTTGAACAAAGACTACAAAGACATGTTGCAGTCGTTAGCCGACGAACAGGTTGATTTCCTTCTCGTGGGGGCTTATGCTTTGGCCGCCCACGGTTATCCCCGCGCAACCATGGATATCGACATTTGGGTCAGGCCAACCCCAGACAATGCGGCGGCCGTATTGAGGGCCGTGCACCGATTCGGCGCACCGGCACACGGACTCACATCCGCGGATCTTCAAAAGGATGACACCATTTTTCAGATCGGAGTCGCTCCTCGACGAATTGACATAATCACGGGCGCATCAGGACTCCGGTTTGAGGAAGCATTTGCTCATTCCATGGCGACGGATATCGAAGGACTCCAAGTCCATGTTCTGTCAGTGGATGACCTCATTCGTAATAAGAAAGCATCGGGACGAACCAAAGATCTGGCCGACGCTGAAGTTCTCGAGTCACTTGAACACTGACGGCGTCATTGACCTGCAACACCCGTCTTCGGCAAAGGCAGCCGGTTTGTCATCCGGATTCCAATGCGATCTTGAAACTCACCTTTGCAAAGCGCTATTTCCAGGGCTTCTGACCCCATGCCTACCCCAATGTCTCGCCTCATGCCTTATAAGGTTTTGAGAAACAAGGAACGCCGGCACGGCTGTGTCATTCTACCCCATGAACGCCGCGTGAGGGCACGCGGCCAAATTTGTAGATGCTATGGGTGATACGAAATCAGTGATATAAAGACTCTTTTCAACCATTACAAAGAAAGGAGTCCACCGATGACGCAGAGCACCCATAGCGGAACAAGTGTACACATGGCCCTTGAAATTGGAAACAAAGAATGGAAGTTGGCCTTTGGCGACGGGCGCCATGAGCGGGAAGTGACGATACCAGCTCGAGGCCAAGCGCGGTTGTGGAAAGAGATTACAGCGACGAAAATTAAATTTGGCCTGCCGGCGGACACGCCGGTGTTCAGTTGCTATGAAGCCGGGCGGGACGGATTTTGGATACATCGGATGTTGCTGCAAGGAGGCGTTCAGAACATCGTGGTGGACCCGGCGAGCATTGAAACAAATCGGCGTGCGCGGCGCGTGAAAACGGATCGGTTGGATGCGCGCAAGTTGCGAAGCATGTTGATCCGGCATTGGGGCGGTGGGGAGCGGAAACACTGGCGTGTGCTGCATGTGCCGACGGCGGCGGAGGAAGCGGCGCGGCGGCCGCATCGGGAAGCGGAGCGGTTGAAGAATGAACGATTGCAACACCTGGTACGGATGAGGTCGTTGCTGGTTTTGCACGGCATTAATCCGCGCCCGGTTCGAGTAGCGCCAGAGCAAAGGAAGGATTGGCAAGGGGATGCATTGCCCAAGGAAGTGGTGGGTGAATTGAGGCGCGAGCAGGAAAGGTTGAAAACAGTTGATCAACAATTGAAGGTGCTGGAGCAAGGGCGGTGTCAAACGATTAAAGCACCCCAGACGCGAGCGCACCAGGTGGCGATAAAGTTGCAACGGATCAAAGCGGTGGGGGCGGAGACAGCTTGGAATTTGGGGCACGAGTTTTTTGGGCCGCGTGATTTTAAGAACCGGAGGGAAGTAGGATCGGCGGCTGGCCTGACAGGCTGTCCGTATTCGAGCGGCGACAGCCAGCGCGAACAGGGGATCAGCAAGGCGGGCAACGCGCGGGTACGCACGTGGCTGATCGAGATGTCCTGGCGCTGGCTGTGGATGCAGCCGAATAGCGAGTTGAGCAAGTGGTATCAGAGGCGATTTGGAGGCGGGGGAAAGCGGAGCCACAGGATCGGGATAGTGGCGTTGGCGCGGAGACTGCTGATCGCCTTGTGGCGCTATGTGGAATGGGACACCTTGCCGGAAGGCGCCTTGGTACGCGTGTGACCCTGCAAAGACCCAATATGTCCTAATAAGGAGAGAAGACCATAACGCTTGGATGCAAAAGGACCCGTACCGGGCCTGGGTTATAAAAACCGTTTTGTAGATGGGGTTCCTTTTTCGAATCGATTGTTCTGCGCTGGATAAAGCGTAAGCAGCAACTGGTGATCCGCTACGGCGGACACGGATAGAAGGTGGCCACAGCCAGAAAATGGCAGATGGTATCTTTGACAATCGAGCATCTGAGGCCAAGGTTTTCATATTCCGGAAAGGAAGCTGGTTATATATAAAGATCAATATCCGGCACGCATTCTATCGGACGAAACTTTTAGTGGAGACCGATGCAACCGTGTGCCGAATTTGGTTTCCCGAGCTTGTCGAGGAATTCGAAACAGCAAGGCCAGCTTGGATCGGATGTGGGCGCGCCGCGTGCAGCGCTATACTCGTGTATGCGCAAGCGCGGGAAGCCCGTAGGCGACCCAAGATCGCCGCCGCCTTTTTCGAACCGAATTCGACACACTGTCGGGACAGATGGCAAATAAATGAAACCGGTTGTAACGGGTCAATTCACTGTTGACATTACCCATAGAAGGCCCGGTGCCCCTACCGGGCGCAGGCTGGCCAAGAATGACGCAGCCCTGGGAACGCCGGGACAACCGTGAACTTTATCCTGTAATCCTATCGCATTTCTCAGTATCTTAATGCGCCATGAGCAAGGAAACCACTGTCCGAATCCTGATCATCGAGGACGATCCCGACGGAC
>JAQTSI010000167.1 GCA_028711365.1 Methylococcaceae bacterium | reverse complement strand
GGTCGGCCTGGCGCAGCGGCGATCCCTTCGGTTTCTTCGGCTGCGACAGTGAAATCCGGTGGGATTTATGCCTGCCCCTGCGCTGGCATAAAGGCATGGCGGTCGAATGGCGCGAACGGATCGAGCGGTTTCGGCCCCGCGCCCGCCATGCGCGCGGATTGCTGGAAGCCGCTGCACAGTTAGGGCGGCAGAAGGCGCTGGTATTTTTGGTTTCCGATTTCCATTTTCCGTTGCACGATCTGGAGGCTTTGATGGACGGCTTCGTTCGCCATGACCTGGTTCCGGTGGTGCTGTGGGACAGCGGCGAATACGAAAACCTGCCCGATTGGGGTTTGGCGGAGTTGGAGGACCCTGAAACCGGGGAGCGCCGCCGCCTGTTTCTCAGGCCATCTCTGCGGGAAGGCTTGAAACGGCGTTTCGACGAGCGCCGCCAGGAACTGATCCGCCTTTGCGCCCGCCATGGCAAGGAACCTTTCTTCATCGTCGACCGCTTCGATGCCGACGCCATGACGAACTATTTCTACCACGCATGATATCCGCCCGCAGACGCCCGCTTTGCTTTTCTCACACGGCACAATCGTGTTGGCATCGATACCTCCCGGCCTATTGCGGCTTGATGGCCATTTTCGCGCTGAATTCTGCCGTACTCGCCGATGTCTCGCCCCTCCGTGATCTTTCCATTTCCACGGTGCGCGATTACGGCATCGTCATGGGGGAAACCGTCACCGGCGAGATCCGCGCCGCGGTGGCGCAGGGCTATGAATTGCAAACGGCGGCCCTTCCCTTGCCGGGAAGCGCCATCAGCGATCATCTGGAATTGCGCGATGTCCGCTGGAGCAAGGAAACCTTGGGCGATGACAGCGTCTACCGCATCGCCTTGACCTACCAGGTGTTCAAGGGGGTGCGCGAGCCGGAGACGCTCACGGTTCCGGCTCTGCGGCTGCGTTTCGATCGGGGCGGGCAATCCTTCGAGACGGAGGTCCCGGCCTGGCATTTCACCCTCTCGCCCCTGATCGCGCCGGCGGTGTCCGATGAGGCGGTGAAGCTGCGCGGCGATCTGCCCCCGCCAGTTTATTCCTCTGTCAGCCATTGGCGCGGGTTCTCGGCGTTTCTGGCGGGATTGGCGGGGCTCTCCCTCTACGCCGCCTGGAGGCTGGGGTTGCCACCGTTCCGCCGCAACGCTACGCCTTTCTTCCTCGCCTTGCGAGGCTTGAAGAAGCTTTCCGGACAGGCTCCCGGCGTGGAGAATCACCGCCAGGCTTTGCGTCTGGTCCACCGCGCCCTGGACGAAACCGCAGGCCACGTCCTGTTTGCCGCTGAACTCGACCGTTTCCTGCAGGCCCATGCCCATTATGAGGTGGCGCGGGAGGAATTGGCCGGCTTCTTCGCTTTGTCCGAGCGCCTGTTCTTCGCCGCCGGCGAGCCGGATGTTCCCCAGGACGCCTTGTCCCGGCTCCAAGCCCTATGCCGGACGATGATCGCGGCCGGGAGCGGAAAGCGGTGAGCTTTTCCCACCCCTGGGCGCTGTTGCTGGGGCTATTGGCGGTGATCCCCTGGCTGCTGAGCGGGCAGAAAAAACTGGGATATTCCTCTATCGCCCGGTTGCCGGAAGATCGCCTGTCTGTCTGGATCGACCGCGGCTTGCGATTGTTGGCGGCCATGGCGGTGCTGTTGCTGGCCCTGGGGATCGCAGGCCCCCATCTACGCGAGCAGTGGGTGGAGAAGCTGGGAACCGGCGCGCAGATCGCCCTGCTGGTGGACCATAGCAGCAGCATGAACGAGAATTTCTCGGGAGCCTACCTGGGCGGCAAGGCCAATGAATCCAAGAGCGCATTGGCGGCCAAGCTGTTGGTCGAATTCGTCGACCGCAGGCGGGATGACCTGTTCGCCCTGGTCGCCTTCAGCGCCGCGCCCATTTACGTATTGCCTCTGACCCAGGATCGCGAGGCGGTGCGCGCCGGGGTGCAGGCCTTGGGCGGACGCGGTCACGGCATCACGAACATCGCCCCCGGTTTGGCCATGGCGCTGGATTATTTCAAGGGGCAGCCGCTCACCGGCTCGCGTATCGTCCTTTTGGTTTCCGACGGCGGGGCGCGCATGGAAGAAGAAACCGGCGATCAGATCCGCCAACTGTTCCAGGATGTCCAGGCTTCCCTGTATTGGATCTATCTGCGCAATCCCAAGGGGGGAAGGTTGTCCGTAGCGCCCAAGAACCCCAACGAAAGCGCCACACCGGAATATTTTCTGCACCGCTATTTCCAGACCCTGGGGGTCGCATACCAGGCTTACGAGGCGGATGATCCGCAAACCTTGCAACAGGCCATCGCCGCCGTGGAGAAACTGGAAAACCGCCCCTTGCATTATCGCGAGAAGCTGCCTCGGCGGGACATGTCCAGCTATTGTTATGGCCTGGCGCTGTCGTGCTTATTGGTGTTGCTCGTTTTCCAATCTTTGGAGGTCAAAGCATGGAATGGCTGAAGTCAAAACGCCTGCCGGCAGGATTTTATGCCGTTTTTATCCTGTGCCTGGCGGGGACCATCGTCCAGGCGGTGGAGATCTACCGCCTGGAATCCCTAAGCCGCGCCATGACCGATCCGCTCGGCGTCGTGGTGGATGAGGGCACCCCGGCTGCCGTGGTGTTCGCCAAGGCCCATGGCCTCGACCGGGCAGGAAATCCCGAGGAGGCGATCCGGCTTTACACCAGCCTTCGCAACGCCGAAGACCGGGACTTGCGCGCTCGCGCCCTGCACAACCTGGCCACCCTTTACCTGCGCGACGGCGCCAGGCGCTGGAATGCACGCGGAGTGCTGGAGTTCGAGCGCGTCAACACCCTGATCGAACTGGCCAAGGAAGACTACCGGGAAGCCCTGCGCCTGAACCCGGACGATTGGGATGCCAGGTACAACCTGGAATACGCCTGGCGCATCACCCCGCCGCCGAAGGAGAAAGACAAATCCGACTGGCGCGGCTCGAAATCCAGCGTCTTTTCCACTCTTCCTGGCCTACCCGCAGGTGGGCCGTGATCATGCCGGTGCCCACGGGGACAGATCTTCAGGTTTCGAGTTCCAGTCAGTCAACCGGAGCTAGGGAATATGCTAAGTTTAGACGCGGGAGAATGTTCGAGTGTAATCTGTTACCCGGCTAAGCACATACAGGACTGTTAGCGACGAAGCAATCCATGGCAGGTGCGAGTCGGCGATTACCCGGATTTCGGCGAGACATTGAATCAAAGAGGTGTCATTAGATGGGCGTATTTACCCGATTATTGCGTATCGACTGCCCCACCCAGCTCGACTGTGAGGCATTGGCCAAGAGTCCGACGTTTCGGGTGGTTTTCACCGCCGATGGGGAGATTCCGTTTCCGCAGGTCATCCTGCATGGGCAGGGTATGCAGAAGCTCATCAAGAATGAAGCCATCTGCCTGGAGTCCCAAAACCTGGGGGAATGGGTCTATGTCGCTTCGGTGCCCGGCGGATTGTTGGGCGCCGGCGAAATCACCCTCCAGGTGGAAGGCTGCCGAAAAGCCGACATCAGCCAGGCGAGCGGCGAGGACTGGGTCAAGGCATTCCGTCCACTGCACATCTGTCCTCCCACTACGCCCAAACCGCATGTCCGGATGATTTCGGCTTCGCCGGGCGAGGTCGAAGCAAAAATTTACTTCGGCATCCACAAGCACATGCACCAACCCTATTACAACACCACCGATCGTTATTACTGGGACGGCGAAAAAGACGGCATCTTCGGTTCGCGGGTCGGCAATTACACCGATTACATCCCGGCGGCGGTTCGCCAATACATCGACGGCGACCTGGCCCATGCGGGCCTGTCGACCAGTTGGAGCGGATCTTTGATCGAGCAGCTCGACCGGTGTTCGGTCGAGGGCTTATGCGGCGGCCGCTTCGCCGAATGGAACAAGGACTTGCGCGCCATCGCCCAGGAGAAGACGAAGCTGGGCAATCCGAGGATAGCATTCTCGGCTTTCGGTTTTTTTCACCCCTTGATGCCGTTGATGCCCAATCGAGACATCGTCCGGCAAATCGCCTGGCACCGCGGCATCGTCCACGACAGCTTCGGCGTTGAGGCCTCGAAGGTGTTGTTCCCCCCGGAGACGGCTTTCCATGTCCGCATGATTCCGGCCCTGATCGAGGCGGGGGTGACGGCGGTGATTTACGACTCCATCCATCGTTTCCGCGCCTGCCGGGATTATCCCTATGCCGGCCTGGGCGAAGGCATGCTGCCGCCCAATCCGGCGGAGCAGACCAATCCCGCCGTGGATGACTGGCTGCAACTGCATAACATCTGGGCCGGTTCGCAGATCTCGCCATCGCTGCTGAGGCCGGAATATGTCGTCTACGAAGACCCGGATGGCAAGCGCCATAAGATCATCGCCGTGCCGGCGGAGCGCTACATCGGCAACGAGGACGCTCGAGGCGGTTTCGGCGCGCTGCAATATGCCGACGTCCTGGGCCAGGTTTACGATCAATTGCTGGCCAGCGGCGCTTACGACCCCAAGCATCCGCCGTTCTTCCTGCTGCATTCGGACGGCGACAACCACGGCGGCGGCGCGGATAGCTATTACAAGCACAATACCGGGCGGCTGGTGGAATGGCTGCATCAGGACCGCCGTTTCGAGTTGTGCACCGTAGAAGATTATTTGCAGCAATTTCCACCCAACCCGGCCAACGAAGTGCATATCGAGCCGGGCTCCTGGAGCGGGGCGGACAACGGCGATCCGCAATTCATGAAATGGTTCAGCCGCTACGATCAGCCCTACTCGCCGGATTTGAACTCCTGGGCGGTATTGACCGCGTTCCAGAACACCGTACATACCCTGGAGGACGGCGATCCCGATCATCCGCAACTGGCCGATGCAATCAGGCTGCTGCTGACCGCCGAAACCAGTTGTTACTGGTATTGGACCGGCCAGGAGGTATGGGATGGACAGGTCACCCACGCCGCCAACAAGGGCTATGCGGAACTGAAGCAGGCCTTGGCCAATCTGCTGGAAACGGGAGTGGACCGCACCGGACCGGCCATTTTCCCTCCCTGGGTGACGCCGGAAAATCCGGGCGGCAAGAAGTGGGGGCAGGGTTGCCTGGTGGATGCGCCGCGCGAAGGCGTCGCCCATACCCTGGTTTACGATGTCTTCGGACTGAAGCGAGTCGATCTGGTGCTGCGTTCGGCCACAGGCGAGAGCGTCCAGCCGATGCGCAATCATGGCCCCTATCCTTCACGAACCAAAGCCGCCCTCACCGCCGAGTATTACACCGCCGATCTGCCTATCGGCGCAGGTGATGTGCGCTATTACGTCGAAGCCGAAGACCGCTGCGGCAATGTCTCCCGCAGCGCCCTGGAACGGATTTATCTGGCTTGATGGGGCGATTAAACAATGTATTGAGCCTCTGCCGACCTTTACGCCGGCCGGTTTTTCACTTAATTTGAGCAGCACTGTCACTCCCCAAGATGAGGCAACGATGAGCAATATACCGGGCGATCTGAACTATTCCCAAACCCACGAATGGGCAAAACTGGAAGCCGATAACGTGGTGCGCGTGGGCATCACCGATTTCGCGCAGGAACAATTGGGCGATGTGGTGTATATCGAGTTGCCGGAAATCGGGCGAGCCGTCCATGCCGGCAAGCCCTGTTCGGTGATCGAGTCGGTCAAGGCCGCCTCCGACATACACAGCCCGGTATCGGGGGAAATCGTCGCGATCAACGAGCCGCTGAAAGATGCACCGGAAACGGTGAATCAGGACAGCTACGCCAATTGGCTGTTTTGTGTGAAAGCCAGCGACCTGGCCGAGTTGGACGGGCTGCTGAACGCCACCGACTACGCTTCGTCCCTGGGCCACTGAATCTCCCTCCCGGCGCCGGTCGGACCGCAGCGGTCCGGCCTTCATTCGCCATTCCTCCAACCGTCAACCCTTAGGAAAATTCAATGAGTGCTTTAATCTGTGGTTCCATGGCCTACGACACCATCATGGTGTTCCACGACCGCTTCAAGAACCACATCCTGCCGGAACAGGTTCACATCCTCAACGTCTCCTTTCTGGTGCCGGAACTGCGCCGGGAATATGGCGGCTGCGCCGGCAACATCGCCTACAACCTCAAGCTGTTGGGCGGTGAACCCCTGGCCATGGCCACCGTGGGCAAGGATTTCCAGCCTTATTCGCAGTGGATGGCCTGTTGCGGCGTTTCCCAGGAATTCATCCAGGTGGTGGAAGACAGCTTCACCGCCCAAGCCTACATCACCACCGACATGGACGACAACCAGATCACCGCCTTCCATCCCGGCGCCATGTCCTTCTCCCACCTGAACCCGGTTCCCACCGATCAGGGCATCAAGCTGGGCATCGTCGCCCCAGACGGCAAGGAAGGCATGATCCAGCACGCGCAACAATTCGCCGCCGCCGGCATTCCTTTCATCTTCGATCCCGGCCAGGGCATGCCCATGTTCAGCGGCGAGGAATTGCTGGAGTTCGTCGATTTGGCCAGCTGGATCACCCTCAACGACTATGAGGCGAAATTGATGCAGGAGCGCACCGGCCTGACGCCGGAGCAACTGGCCGCCAAGGTCCAGGCGCTGATCATCACCAAGGGCGGCGACGGCTCATTGATTTATACCGACGGAAAGCTCCTGGAGATCCCCTCCGCTCAGCCGAAAGAGGTGCTCGATCCCACCGGCTGCGGCGACGCCTATCGCGCCGGGCTGCTGTTCGGCCTGCTGGAAGGCATGGATCTGGAAACCACCGGGCGCATCGCTTCCCTCATGGGGGCGATCAAGGTGGAAACCGCCGGCACCCAGAACCATTCCTTCAGCCTGACCGAATTCAAGGACCGATTCCACGAAAACTTCGGCTACAGCCTGTAAGCCATGGAAAACACCCGCCGCCTGATCGAGATCATGGCGAGACTGCGCGATCCCGCCAACGGTTGTCCCTGGGATCGGGAGCAAAACTTCGCCAGCCTCATCCCCTACACCCTGGAAGAGGCCTACGAAGTGGCCGACGCCGTGGAACGGGAGGATTACGCCGATCTGTGCGACGAGTTGGGCGATTTGCTGCTGCAGGTGGCTTTCCATTCCCGCTTGGCCGAGGAGCAGGCCTTGTTCGACTTCGAGGATGTGGCCAGGGCCATCTGCGAAAAACTGGTGCGCCGCCATCCCCATGTCTTCGACGGGATGGCATTCGACAGCGACGAGGATCGCCTGCATTTTTGGGAAAACTCCAAGCTGGCGGAAAAGCAGGAGAGAACCGGCGAGGCACCGCAAAGCGCCTTAGCCGGTGTGGCCGCCAGCCTGCCGGCGCTGATGCAGGCGCAGAAACTGCAAAAACGCGCCTCCCGTTTCGGATTCGACTGGACGGAAATCGAACCGGTGTTCGCCAAGGTGGAGGAGGAGTTGGCGGAAACCCGCGCCGCTTATGAAACCGGCGATTTCGATCAGATCGAGGAAGAAGTGGGCGATTTGCTGTTCGTCGCCGTCAACCTCGCCCGTCATCTGAAAGTGGATGCCGAGTCGGCGCTACGCGCCAGCAACCGCAAATTCACCCGGCGTTTCCGCCATATCGAACAAAGGCTAGCATCGCAGGATCGCGTCATGGCCGATGCCTCGGCGGAAGAGCTGGATGCGCTGTGGGAGGAGGCCAAGCGATCGGATTGATGGCTGAGGGCGTCACGAGCGGCCCGAGGGCAAGGAGCCCGGAGCGCAGAGATCGGAGTGTAAGGCGAAGGAATTAATTTACCGGCGAATGACTCGCTTTAGGCTTGCTGGCGATGTCGTATTTCGGGAGGGTTTGGGAACGTTCCAATCGCGCGTTGTGAGGAATGGACATATTGAAACCGAAGGTTAGCCGAATCCTCAGGACATTGGCCTCCGTCAGCCGCGCGTATAGCGGTGTTTCACCCCGACCGGGAAATATTCCGCATCGCCGAAGGGCAGAAGCCGCAATTGCGGGGTTTGCTTGAGTGCAGGGACATAGTTGGCGAATTCGCTGTTGAGCCTGAGCAATTGGGACCGGATGGATTGCGCCAAGACATCCGGCAGGGAAGCCTCGGCCTTCACGCCGGGCGCCAATTCCACGGCGATGGACAGATATTCCGAACCCTCGGCGTCGCATCGGACCTCCATGACGAATTTGCCGCTGACCCAAGCGGCGAAATCCGGCCTTTCCAGACCGACGGTCACGTTTTCCGGATAGATATTGGCGCCGTAAAAGGAAACGGTGAAGTCGGCCCGCCCGAATACCCAGACGAAAGGCAGGGGACAGACTGCTTCGCCGTCTTCCAAGCCATAAGGCTGGAGCGAAGTCACGCCGTGATCCTTGAGGAAATTCATCAGGTCTTCGCAACTCATCAGCCCGCCGCGGTCGGCGATGTGGTAGCGGATCAGGGGAACGCCATTGTCCCCCGTCACGGCCAAGCTGCTCCCGGCTACGAGTTCGAAGAAGCGGCTCATGGGATCGTACTGCACCAGGGTCGGCAAGCGCGATGCGCCGAACAGCTCGAGTGCGGCGGCGGGATGCTCGGCCAGGAAACGGCGGATGGCGATGCTCAAGGGCGTTTCATTGCCCAACACCCCGCCGTCCGCCGTGCCGTACAGCGAGGCGAAGTCGTGGCAGGGGTCGGAAGAGCCTACCCGTGCGCCCAGCAAGGCCCGCCATTCCTCGCTGAACACCTCGCCGGCGAAGACATATCTGATGCGATAGGCGGACCAATTCAAACCCTGGGCGCTGCCCGCGTCGATGACATCCTTCACGAATGGCGGATAGCCCAGCAACACGGTTTGCTCGAAATAGGGCCCCAGCTCACGCACCACGCGCAAGATCTCATCCGCTTTATTGCCGGGCGTCGCCACCGTCAGCCGATAACCCTTCTGCGCCAGGTGCCAACAGCAAGAGGTGGTGAACATTCCGCCCACCCAATTGCCCAAGGGAAAGCAGATCACGGCCAAGGTTTCGCGTTCATGGGCGCGGAAACCATGGCGGAACACCTGCTCGAAGCGCAAAGCCACCTCCAGTTCATCCGCCAGGGCGCGCGGCCAGAAAGTGGGAATCCCGGTGGAGCCGGAAGAGACCGCCAGCCGATCGCAGGCGCTGAGCCTGCCCCCCTTGCAACGGGCCGGCAGCGGATAGACCTGCATGTAGTTGGATTTGTCGACCAGAGGCAGATGGCGGAAATCCTCGACGGAATGGATCTTCCCGGGATCGATGCCTTGGGCGTCGAGAAACTGCCGGTAAGCCGGAACCCGCCTGAGCGTCGCTTCGAACAGCCGCAGGGCGTTTTCACCGGGATCGGCAGCCAGCCTTTCTCTCATGATGTCTTCCAGCGGGGTGAGCAAAAACTTGGCAAGGGATTCGGTGATCTGGCCGGAAGGTTCGATTTTCATGATAAGGCTCGCTGGAGGAAGGAGGCGATCAATCGGGATGGTCTTTCGGCTCGCTGACGGACGATTCGCAGGGAAGAATACCGCGTTCCTGGGAGTGGATCATGGCATCGATGGCCGGGCAAAGGCTATGCATTTCCTTGAGTTCGTTTGCGGCTCGCCCCTCCATCCAGGTTTCCAGGATTTCCAGTAAACTGGTCTTGAATTCTTCCGGGTTGAGCCGGCGAATGCAGACCCCGCATATTTCCAGAGTCTCGCAACGGCCCGCCGGCTTGTCGCAAGTGATGAATTTGATGATTTCGGCATTGGGTTCGGGGGTGGACATTGTCGTCTCCTCTGGCGGTGATAACGCCGGCGCTGTCTTTAGTCGCCAAGATGGTTCTTTGGGAATTCGGGTAGCCCTGAATAGCGAGTGATGATATATGTATTCATACTTAAGCCTTATCCTGAATCAACGATTTTCGCAAGGCATCCAGCGCCAGATTCGACGACCACTCGGGGGCGAGAGCGGGGTGAGTCGCGAATCCGCGTCGCCATTGCTGCGAATGGGCGATATTCCATAGCCCGATACCGAAACGGATCTTCCGCCCCACGGTTTCGATGATGCAGGCCAAACCCCAGTCCGCTTCCACCTGGCTGGCGGCCTGCCTGGCCACGGCGATCAGATCCGCCGATTCGGGCAAGGCCATGACCCTCCCACCTGCGAAAGCGCCCATACCCCGATCCGCCTCGGCGAGCTTGCCAGCCAGCCGTCCCCCCACGCCAGATTCGACCACGGCCAGGGTCTGCCCGCGTTGGCTCAGTTTGGCCAGCACGACCCCTTCCAGGGTATCGGCATCGGCTCCGAAAACCAGATCGCCCAGGCGTTCGCGGATGGTGACCTCGACCGGTTCGATCAACCGGTCCGCCTCCGCTTCATTGCCGGCGATCGCGGTCATGCGGATGACGACGAAACCGCCATGGGCGTTGAGCCCGACTTTCGGGTTTTCCAGCTTCTCCAGTTCGCCCACCCGTTCATCGATCAGGCCCTCGCCTGCCCCCGAGACTTTCAGCTCACGGCTCTTGATGATGGCAGACAGATCGAAGCGCCGGCGTAGATAGGGCAGCACGGCATGTTCCAACAGATACTCCATCTCCCGCGGCACGCCAGGCAGACAGATGGCTACCCGACCGTTCTCTTCGACGATGAAACCGGGGGCGGTACCAACCGGGTTTTCGATGACGATCGAACCTTTGGGCCGATGAGCTTGCCGCCGGTTGTTGTCGGTCATCTCCCGCCCCCAACCGCGAAACCGCTCCCGGATCTGTTCCAGCAGATCCGGGTCGAAAACCAGCGGCCGGCCGGTGGCCTGCGCCATGGCCTCGCGGCTCAGATCGTCCACCGTCGGGCCCAGGCCTCCGGTGGTGATGACCACAGCGGAACGGGCCAGCCCTTGGCGGATGACGGCGACGATGCGCTGTAAATCGTCGCCCACGGTGGAGGTGTAATGCAGGGCCATGCCGATAGTTTGCAGT
>JAQTSI010000166.1 GCA_028711365.1 Methylococcaceae bacterium | reverse complement strand
ACAGTTATCAGGGCCTACGCGTGTCCGGCAACAGCCTGGGATTCGTGCATGGCTATCCCAGCAGTCGGCACAGCCTGAGTTGCTCGGTGATCGGCGTCAGCGGCGACAGCATGCAGCGGGATGACTGGTGGACCGTGGCCCGCGACGCCGCCGATCTGGAGGATTTCGAATCGGTGGGCCGCAAGGCTGCCGAGCGCGCGGTGCGTCGGCTGGACGCGCAAAGCCTGAGCACCCGGCAATGCCCGGTGGTGTTCGCCGCCGAAGTCGCGGGGGGATTGCTCGGCCATTTCATCGGCGCCATCCGCGGCGGCAATCTTTACCGCAAGTCTTCCTTTCTGCTCGATCATCTGGGCAAGCAAATCTTCCCGGATTTCATCCATCTCCACGAGCAACCCCATCTACCCAAGGCTTTGGGCAGCGCCCCCTACGATAGCGAAGGCGTCGCCACCCATTCCCGCGACCTGGTCAGGGACGGCATTCTCCAGTCCTACGTGCTCAGCACCTATTCCGCCCGCAAGTTGGGCTTGCAAACCACCGGCAATGCCGGCGGCGTCCATAATCTCATCCTGGACCCGGGCGATTTGGACCTGGCCGGCTTGTTGAGGAAAATGGGCACCGGTTTGCTGGTGACCGAATTGATGGGACAGGGGGTGAATATCGTCACCGGCGATTATTCCCGCGGCGCGTCGGGTTTCTGGGTGGAAAACGGCGTCATTCAATTCCCGGTGGAGGAAATCACCATCGCCTCGAACCTCCGGGATATGTACCTGAATATCCTGGGGGTGGGAAGCGATGTGGATATGCGCGGCAATACCCGCACCGGTTCGATCCTGATGGCGGAAATGACGGTGGCGGGTAATTAGGGGCATCATTCCACCGTCTCGGTCCGGTAGCGGTAAACCTTCACCGTGCTCGACCAATAGCCGGGCGGCAGGCCCGCCTTGCATTTGAGATGGCGTAAAAAATCCCTAGGCTCAGCCAGTTGTTCCCAAACCGAGGGGAGGAACGTCCCGCGCCGGGTGTCCTCTTCCAGGATCAGGCCGTCCACGCCCGGTTGCAATTGGGCGAGCAGATCCTGTTCCGAGCTGAATCGCAGGGGTTCCGACGGGGTGAGCAGGGAGAGATGGATTTCCAGTTGGTCCAGTTCTTCTTCCTCGACTGGCGGGAAGCGGGGGTCGTGGAAAGCGGCCGCATAGGCGTTATGGGCGATGTCTTCGGCCAGGGGACGGACGGCTTCCAGCATGCCGATGCAGCCGCGCAGCTCGCCTTGCTTTTGCAAGGTGACGAAGCTGGCTTGCCGTTGCGCCAGCTCCGAAGGCAGCTTGCTCGCGTCGACGGGCAGCGGTTCGCCGTGGCTCAGGCCATGGCGGATGGAGTCCCTGGCCAATTGCAGCAGGTAGCGCCGGTGTTCCTGGCTCAGCGAAGCTTGGCGCTGCGGGTATTCGAACACATAAGCCCCATAGCCCACCACGCGATCCTTCGTGCCGGCGGTGTCGCCGGAATTGCGCAGATCCACGGTTTTAGCCGACAGCCCATGTCGCTTGGCGGCATTCAGCAGGCCTTCGACGGGCAGGCGGCCGCAGGCATCGTCGAAATCGATGTCGTCCGGCCGTAGCGTCTCGATGGCCCTGGAAGTGGCGGCATCCATGCGCTGGGCGGTGGCGTAGTCATGGTAATGGCTGAGATCGGAACTGATGACGATGAGGGTTTCATCGCCGCCCCAGAGCTGTTCCAACAGGCGGGCGATTTCCTCCGCCGTGGCGTCGCCCACCACCACCGGCACCAGGCTGAATTCCCCCAGCACTTCCTGCAGGAATGGCAAGTGGACTTCCAGGCTGTGTTCCTGGGCATGGGCCTGATCCAGCAAGTGCACGAAAGGCAGGGTAGTGAGGGCGGCCACCGCTTGACGGTCGATGGGAATGTTGCCTAAGGGAGTGGCGAAGAACGAGGCGCCGCTGATCGCCAGGCCGCGAAAACCGACCCGATGGGAAGGTCCCAACAGCACGATGCGGCTGATGCGCCCGCGCCCTTGGCGTAGTCTTGCGTAAGCACTGGCGGCGATGGGGCCGGAATAGATGTAACCGGCGTGGGGGGCGATGATGGCTTTGGGTAGGGCGCCGATCGGTTTGACTTCGGCCAGATAGCCCCGGATCATGGCTTGAAGTTGGTTTTTGTCGGCCGGATAAAACATGCCGGCAACGGCGGGTGGGCGTGTGTACTGCATGACGACCTCCTGCAAGTGACGCGAATCGGAAGTCAGTCTAGCAAAGATTTCCTGAAGCCGTGGGTTTTGTCGGTTTTGAGATAACGTTTCGCCGCGGGGGTAGGCAGCGTCCTTGTGCCACAATTTCGCAAAAAGATGAGGGGCTCAAATCCAGGACAAACGGCGCAGGGCGCCATAAATCAGATAAGCGCCCAAAACCAGCACGAAAATGCCGAAGGCCAGGCGCAGATAAGGGCCGCTGATTTGGTGGGAGAGCATCGCTCCGATCCAGCCTCCGACGAATAGTCCCGCAGCCACGATGAGGGCCGCCCGGATATCGAGGTTATCGTGGCGGTAATAGGCGATGGCGGCGCCCAGTCCCACCGGCGGCAACAAGATGGCCAGGCTGGTTCCGATGGCCCGATGTTGAGTAAAACCCAACAGGTAAACCAGGGCAGGCACGATGATCACGCCGCCGCCAATGCCGAAAAAACCGGAACACAGGCCTGCGGCCAGTCCGATCAGGATCAGGATGAGGGTGGCGTGATCGATGAACATGATGAACGAGCCGCTACGCTGGGAAACTGCCCTCAGCCAGCCTTGCCGGCTTGGGTCGCTTCATCCACCTCGATCAGCCGACCGGAGCGGACATCGTAGATGTAACCGTAGATGGGGATGTCTTTCGGCACCAGGGAGTGGTTGCGAATGCGCTTGACGTCTTCGGTCACGCTTTCTTCCTGGTTCTTGATCGTGAGCCAGTGGATGTATTTACCTTCGCTGCAGCCGGGGCCTTCGCCGCAGTCGTGCCAGCCATTCGCGTCGATGGAAGCGGTTTTGAGGCTGCTGGCGAGCAGATCGGTCATGATCTCGTTGGTGAAAAGCTCCATGCCGCAATCGGTGTGATGGATGACGAACCATTCACGGGTTCCGAGCAGCTTGTACGAAATCACCAAAGAACGGATGGCGTCGTCACTGGCTCGACCGCCCGCGTTGCGAATCACATGCGCATCGCCTTCCGCCAGGCCGGCATATTGGGCCGGGTCCAGGCGCGCGTCCATGCAGGTCAAGATGGCGAAATGGCGGCCCGGCGGCAGGGGTAGCTTGCCTTTTTCACCGAAGTTTGCAGCATATTGGGAATTGGCGCGTAGGACTTCTTCGCGAATGGTGCTCATGTTTTCCTCCGGAAGGGGTGTTGTTGTGTTTGCGGGGCCGTGAACCGTGCCCCGTATAGCACAGACAGCAACATAAGCCTTCGGTTCTGAAGCGGATGCCGATTTTTGCTTCATGACTCACAAGCTCAGCCTCGTCTCCAGTCCGGTTTCTCGTACCGTTTCTGCGAAGGCTTCCAGCCATTCCGCCGGCAGGGCGGACAGGCGCGGGGCTTCCATCTGCAGGGATGGGCGGGCCAGGCCATAAAGCAAGATGCCTTTCAGGGGGATCTTGCGGTTCAGCGCCTCGGTCAAAAACTCCAGATAAGCCTGCTTTTCCGCATCGGAGGGTGGCTTTCCGTCGAAGGCGAACAGGCAGGTTTGCAGCCAGGTCGGGCACAGCGTGGCGGCGGCTTCCAGGTTGCGCAGGAGGGTTTCCGGCGCCAGATGGTACCCGTTGATGCGCCGGATGCCGGATTCCGTGGCGCTGTCCAGCTTGAACCAGATTTCCCCCCCCCATTCGCCCCAGCGCTCGAGTCCATGCCGGACGCTCTCGCGGCGAACGAGGCTGCCGTTGGTGATCAGCACGAGCTTGATTTCCCCGGCTCCTGGCGGGCATGAATATTGACTCGAGCCGGTCGATGCCATTGAATTTTGAACCCTCCCCCTGGCAGGGGGAGGGCAGGGTGGGGGTAGAACGTCCAAATCTTGCACAGTGTCTCGACGTTTCTCTCCTATCCCCACCAGGCCGAATTCTTCGCTTATCGCGCCGATCAACTCGACGACTCGGTCGAAAGCGGGAGCGCTGGTGGGTTCCCCGTTGCCGGAGATGGCGATGTCGCGGATGATCCGCTGTTCTTCCGGTACCTGGAAACGTGAGTAAAAATCGCCGTGCAGCACGTCGTCGATGAAACCGCGCAATTCCTGGCCCAACCGTTCCAAATCCGTCTGCGGCGCGCTACCGCGCCGAAGCCCGGGCACCTGGCAGTAAACGCACCGCCAGTTGCAGGCATTGTTGGGATTGAGGTTGACGCCGATGGATAGGCCGCCGCTGCGGCGAGAGAGCACGGGGTAGACATAGGTCAGGCCGGCGCGATCGCGGCGGTGGTCGGTAGTGGTGAGCATATGGGATTCCGAGGTTCGAGCCGGGTTGAGCGCCAGTGTGCGGAGTTTGCCAGAAATTCCGGCCCTGGGCTTGCGCCTTTTCTTCAATGCGATGAGTCGGCCGCAAACGGGTGGCACTCCATGCCGATGGCGCCGTGAAACAACGCGCGCCCAGTACACTGCATGATCCAAAACTTGAAGCCATAAGCAATCCCGAGCGCGCCACAGACCCATGAGCGGGGCGCGCTCCTGCCATTCCACGGGCAGGCTCCTGTCCTCAGCAAGGCGGGGTTGCCTTACAGGGGGTTACCCATCAAAACGGGACGTCATCGTCGAAGCCGTCGTCCGCTCCGTGGCCGAAGTGGGAATCGGAGGGACGGGAGCTTTCCGGCGGCGCCGTGTAGCGGTCCTGGTCGCCGCGCGGAGCCGAGGAAGGAGGGCCGGAACGGGGGGCGGGCGTATCCCCCGCGCGGTCGAGCATCTGCATTTCGTTGGCGATGATTTCGGTCGTGTAGCGCTTCTCGCCATTTTTTTCCCATTGCTGGGTGCGCAGGCTGCCTTCGATGTAAACCTTGGCGCCTTTTTTCAGATATTCGCCGGCGATTTCCGCCAAACGCTGGTAGAAAACCACTCGGTGCCATTCCGTCCTTTCCTGCGGTTGGCCGGTTTGTTTGTCCTTCCAGGTTTCGCTGGTGGCGAGGCGGATGGTGGTGACCGCGCCGCCGCTGGGCATGTAGCGAACTTCCGGGTCCGCACCGAGGTTGCCGATCAGGATGACTTTGTTGACGCCGCGACTGGCCATATAGTGATTCTCCGTTGCCGAATGAGAGGGCGGGTGTACGAGGACTCGCCGAGGTAATGAAAATCCGGCAAAGCGGGCTTGCCCGGGAGAACGGTCCGTACTCCCGGGGCCTGAAACCGGAGCGATGCTACATGATAGCGAAACCCTAAGCTAAAAGGGAATGGGGGGATCCGGACTCATCATCCATCAATTTTCCAGGATCTCCTGGAAGACAGTAAAACAGCATTCCCGAGCACCCTCATCTCCCGTCCGCGTGGACTGGCCGAATGGCCGGCCTCATGACGCCGGATCTCAACGACGGGGCCAATGGCGCCGGGGTCAGGTACAAGCGCAAACGATCACGCCATCTTCATAAACGATTGAGTCAATGACGCCGAGCTTTGAGTGAAAAACGTAAACGACTGAATGGTTTGTTCAAACGATGACGTGGCCTGCGTAGACGGTTGAGTCAATGACGCCGAGCTTCGGGCCCAAAACGTAAACGATGGGCTGGTTTGTTCCAACGAGGACGTGATCTGCGTAAACGAGGACGTGGCCTGCGTAAACGGCTGAGTCAACGACGCCGAGCTTCGGGCGCAAAACGTAAACGATGGGGTAGCTTGTTCAAACGATATGGGGTCTGCATGAACGATTGAGTCAATGACGCCGAGCTTTGGGCGCAAAACATAAGCGATGGGGCGGCTCGCTCAAACGATGACGTGATCTGCGTGGACGATCGATTCAATGACGTCGAGCTTTACCTGTTTCAGGTCAACGATCGAGCAGCCTGGGCCAACGCCGAGGTTCTTGACGTCGAGGCCGGGCGATACTGCTCAATCTGCGGCATGGTGCGGCTACAGCGGCTTCGTCACCACGACCACGCCGGGTTCGTCGAGTTTCTTTTGCTGGTTGAAACCCAGTTTGCTCATCAGGTGCAGCATCTTGACGTTGTTGGCTAGCACCTCGCCTTGCAGCGAGTGGAAGCCTTTTTCCTTCGCGGCGTCGATGATGCAGGACATGAGCCGGGTGCCGATGCCCTTGTTCTGCCATTCGTCGGCGACCGCCAAGGCGATTTCGCCGCTCTCCCCATCCGGGTTGGTGAAGTAGCGGGCCACGCCCACTTCGATTTCCTGGGTGTCTTTTTTCAACGTGGCGATGAAAGCCAATTCCCGCGAGTAATCGAGCTGGGTGAAGCGGATCAGCATTTCCCGGCTGAGTTCCTGCAGGGTTTCCATGAAGCGGAAATACTTGGATTCCGGCGACATGCCGCGGACGAATTCCTGCTCCATTTCGGCATCTTCCGGGCGGATCGGGCGGATGGTGATATCCGAACCATCGGCCATTTGCCAATGGCTGAGCAGATGGCTGGGGTAGGGGTGGATGGCCATGTGATCGTAAGGGCTTTGGCCCGGCTGCTGGTAATGCACGACGATGCGCGCATCCAGCGCCCAGGCGCCTTCCTCGTCCACGGTCAGCGGGTTGATGTCCATTTCCTTGATCTGCGGCAGCTCGCAGACCATTTCCGAGACCCGAAGCAGCACCTGAACCAGTTCATCCAGATTGGTCGGCGGCAGGTTGCGAAATTGCCCCAACATCTTGGAAATCTTGGTCTGCTGGATCATCGAGCGGGCGATATGGTCGTTCAGCGGCGGCAGGGCGACGGCGCGGTCGCGGAGGATTTCCACCGTCGTGCCGCCGGCGCCGAAGCTCACCACCGGGCCGAATACCGGGTCATCGAGGACGCCCACCAACAGCTCTCGGCCATGGGGTTTGCCGTACATCTTCTCGATGCTGACGCCTTCGATGCGCGCCTCGGGCCGTTGGGCACGGACATGGGTGATCATGTCGTTGTAATCATGGCGCACCGACTGGGCGCTGTTGATGTTCAGGCGCACGCCGCCGACATCGGACTTGTGGGTGATGTCCGGCGAGAGGATTTTCATCGCCACCGGAAAACCCACGTATTCCGCCGCCGCCAGCGCCTCGTTGGGGGAGTGGACGGTGAGGGCGGGCAGCATGGGGATGTTGAAGGCGCGCAACAGGGCGCGGGTTTCCAGTCCGGTGAGCAGGGTGCGCTTTTCTGCCAAGGCGCCTTCGATGATCATCCGCGCGCCTTCGATGTCCGGTGAATCCAGTTCGGCCAAGGGGCCGGGGGCCTGCAACAGCAGAGCCTGGTTGCGGTGATAAGAGGATAGAAAGCCGAAGGCCTCCAGGGCGCTTTCCGGATTGAAGAAGGTGGGGATACGGTTATTGTTGAAAGTTTCTCGGCCTTTGCGCACCTGGGTATCCCCCAGCCAGCAGGCGAGGATGGGTTTTTGGCGCGGATTTTGGGCGGCGATCACGGCTTCCGCCGCTTCCGTCGGTTCGGTCATGGCCTGGGGCGTGAGCATGACCAGCAAGCCGTCGACCTTGTCGTCGGCCAGGCAGGCTTCCACCGCCGCCTGGTAGCGCTGCGGCGTGGCGTCGCCCAAGATATCCACCGGGTTGTTGTGGGACCAGTTCTTGGGCAGCGCCGCGTCCAGGCGCTGCAAGGTGGTCTCGCTCAGTTCGGCCAGCTTGATGCCCTGTTCCACCGCCCGGTCCGTGGCCATGACGCCGGGTCCTCCGGCATTGGTGATGATGGCGAGACGTTTGCCGCGGACCCGGTGCGGTGTGGATAGTAATTGCGCCGCCGCGAACAGTTGCTCGATGGTGTTGGCGCGCACCACGCCGGCGCGCTCCAGGGCGGCGTCGAACACATCATCCGACCCCACCAGGGAGCCGGTATGCGACATGGCGGCGCGGGAACCTTCGGCATGACGGCCGGCCTTGATGACGATCACCGGCTTCATCCGCGCCGCCGCGCGCAGGCCACTCATGAAACGCCTCGCATCGCGCACCCCCTCGATATACATGAGGATGCTGCGGGTTTCAGGGTCCATGGCCAGATAATCGAGAATGTCGCCGAAGCCCACATCGGCGGTATCGCCCACCGAGACCATGGTGGAGAACCCGACCTGATGGCCTGAGGCCCAATCGAGGATGGCGGTGCAGATCGCGCCGGACTGGGAGATCAGCGCCAGGGAACCGGGATCGGCGACGTTGTTGCTGAAGGTGGCGTTGAGGCCGATGGAGGGGCGCATCAAACCCAGGCAATTGGGCCCTAAGATGCGAACGCGGTAGCGGCGGGCTTCCTCCAGCAATGCGTGTTCCAGCGCCTTGCCCGTCCCTTCCTGTTCGCCGAAACCGGCGGATAACACGATGGCGGCTTTCACGTTATTTTCGCCGCAGGCGCGGATGAGTCCGGGCACGGTGGCCGCCGGAGTGGCGATGACCGCCAGGTCGGCCCGTTCCCCTACTTCTTCCAGATTGGCATAACAGGGTTTGTCCTCGATGGCCTGGTATTTGGGATTGATGGCGTAAACCGGGCCTGTGAATCCGCTGGCTAATAGGTTGCGATAGACGCGGCCGCCCACCGAATCGGGCAGTTCGCTGGCGCCGAACACGGCGATGGAGGTGGGGGCGAATAGGCGTTCCAGGTAGTGTCTACCCATGATATCGAAGTCTCCGGGAAGCAAGGGTCTTAAGCCGTGAAGGAATCAGTCGCCTATTGTGCCCGATTTGCCGATTCGTTTTCGCCAGCGGGCTCGGTATTCGGGAAACAGTCTGTCAATGCCTGCTGCATTTCAAGAGGCGGTTACTGGAGCAATCGCTGTGGATCGATACGCCTCATGTTCCGTTTTTCACCCGATCGGTGATGGGGGCAGGACAGGGAGGGCGGTGCATGATAGGTTATAAAATAACAAATCCACTCGGGCTGACAATGCGAAACGAAACCGAAACGGCGCACTGGAACCTTTCTCTACATGACCATGGGATGTGCGTGGATAAAGCCATGCGTACCGCTGAACAGCTCTGCGTGTTGCGCGGCGTCAGGCTCACCCCGATTCGGCGGAAGGTTCTGCAACTCATCTGGGAAAGCCATAGGGCAGTCAAGGCTTATGACCTACTCGACCGCATCAGGCCACAAGAAGAAGCCGCCAAGCCGGCTACCGTATATCGAGCCTTGGATTTTCTGATCGAACAGGGTCTGGTGCACCGGGTGGAGAGTCTTAATGCCTTTATCGGGTGCAATGCTTCCGGGCGTCAGCACGAATTGTTGCTGTTGATTTGTATCGAATGCAATGAGGTGGACGAAAGACATGCGGTGGGGGTGATGGACGCGGTGGAGGAGGAATTGACCCAGGCGAATTTTAGCGCCCGACAGAAGACCATCGAGATCCATGGTGTATGTGCCCACTGTGAGCAGACTCGTCTGTCACGTTCAAGACGACCCATCGCAGGCGAAGGCTGAGGTGTCACGAGGATTTCATTTTCCCTGCCAAAATCGTTATGTTATAACGTCTTGAATCATGAATCCTGCCTATCCTCGCATGCATAGAACCCGCGCATTCATTTTCGCTTCCCTGGGAATGTCCAGTTTACTGGCCCAAGCCGATGAGCCGCCGCTGGTCGAACTGGAACCGGTGATCGTCACCGCTCCATTACAGGAAAAAACCTCGAGAACGGCAGCGCCGCAGACCATCCTGACCGAGGAGGATCTGCTGATGAAGACCGGTCACAGCATAGGCGAAACCCTGAAACAGGAGCTTGGCATCACCAGCCAATCGTTTGGCCCTGGCGTCGGCACCCCGGTCATCCGTGGGCAAAACGGCCCGCGCGTGCGGGTATTGTCCAACGCGATCGGCAGTAACGATGTGTCGCAACTGAGCCCGGATCATGCCACCAGCCTGGAGCCCATCCTGGCGGAGCGCATCGAAGTCCTGCGCGGGCCGGCCACCCTGCTTTACGGCAGCGGCGCCATCGGGGGCGTGGTCAACATCATCGATAACCGGATACCGTCTCTGGCGGCCGATCAACTAGTGGGCGGAGCGCTGGAACAGCGATACGACTCCGCCGCCGACGAAACCAGCACCGCCTTGAAAGCGGAAGGGGGGGAAGGCCAATTCGCCTATCATCTCGACGGATTTTATCGCGATCGAAACAATCTCAGGGTCGGCGCTCTGGCCATCGACGAAGCCGCCGCCCGCATGACCGATCCGTCGCTTCCCCATCCGCTGCACAATTCCTGGGGTGTGATCGATAACACCGGCGCGCACGCCATCGGTGGATCGGCCGGATTTTCATGGGTGGGCGAACCCGGCTTTGCGGGGGTGGCCATCAATCGGCTGGAAAACCATTATGGCATCGCCCCTGAGGGTGGCGATGCGGCCAAGGTTCGTATCGATCTCAAGCAAAGCAAATACGATTTCAAGAGCGAATTGAAAAATCCGCTAGCATTCGCCGAACTGCTGCGTCTGCGGCTCGGCTATACCGATTACCAACACACCGAACTGGACGATGGGAAACCGGGAACGGCTTTTACCAACCAGTCCTATGAAAGCCGTCTCGAGCTCACTCACAAGCCGCTAGGGCCCATTCATGGCGTCGTCGGTTTTCAGGCGCTCGCCAGCGACTTTGCCGCTTTCGACTATACCGGGGCGAAAACCATCGTGCCCAAATCCCAGATCAACAGCTATGGCGTGTTTGCGGTCGAATCGTTCGATGACGGGCCGTTGAGTTACGAACTGGGAGTTCGTGTGGAAGAGACGTCGATCGCCCCGCAGGGCGGCCCCGATTTCGGTTACACGCCGATCAGCACTTCG
>JAQTSI010000165.1 GCA_028711365.1 Methylococcaceae bacterium | reverse complement strand
ACTTTACGGAAACGCGGAATCGGTTTCCCAGTGTACGGGGGAAGCTTACCAAATCATTCGGGAGAGTGACACTCTCATTTTGTCGGTTTCCCAAGCCGCAGAGGAAGTTTACTCTGTCATTTTGTAAACTTCCTAAATCGCAAAGGAAGCTTACACTTTCATTTTGTAAACTTCCAAAATCATAAAGGAAGCTTACACTGTCATTTTGTAAGCTTCCTAAATCGCAAAGGAAGCTTCCTCTGTCATTTTGTAAGCTTCCTAAATCGCAAAGGAAGCTTCCTCTGTCATTTTGTAAGCTTCCTAAATCATAAAGGAAGCTTACACTTTCATTTTGTAAACTTCCTAAATCGCAGAGGAGGCTTACACTTTCATTTTGTAAACTTCCTAAATCGCAAAGGAAGCTTACACTATCATTTTGTAAGCCTCCTAAATCGCAAAGGAAGCATACTTTTTCATGTGGGAAACCTTCCCAACCGTAGGGGAAGCCTCCTCCGTCATCTTGGGAACGCCCCAAATCACCCGCTTTCGGTTTTCCCACCCATCCTGTCAAAGTCGAGACATTTTTCATGCGGCACAATACGCGATAGAGCCGCTATTTCTCCCTCTGCAGGCTTCCTTCTTCCTGATTTTCCCTGCCCCCGCCCATTGAATGTTTCCTGATCCCCCTGCCCACTGCGATTGCATCATCTTTGGCTCTGACGCGCTTGCTTTTGATCGATATTTCAATAACAATTGAAGCATGGAAAGAAAATCTATCGTCACCGCCCTCGCCGCCCTCGCCCAAGACTCCCGCCTGGCCATCTTCCGCCTGCTGGTGCAGACCGGCCCTGAAGGTTTGTCGGCCGGGAAAATCGGCGAAGCGCTGGGCATTGCGCCCTCCTCGCTATCATTCCACATGAAAGAGCTGACCTATGCCAAGCTTGTTTCATCCCGGCAGGAGAGCCGCTATGTTATTTATTCGGCGAATTTTCAAACCATGAACGAATTGATCGGTTTTCTGACCGAGAATTGCTGCCATGGCCAGCCCTGTATGCCCGCCCTTTCCGAAGAGAGATTCCCATGAAAAAACTCGCAATCTATGAACCGGCCATGTGCTGCTCCACCGGCGTGTGCGGGGTCGAAGTCGACCCGGTGCTGGTCCAGTTCGCCGCCGACCTGCAATGGCTCGCCGAACAGGGGGTGGCGGTTGCCCGCTACAACCTGTCCCAACAGCCGCAGGCATTCGCGGAGAATCCGGACATCGTGCGGGAAATGGAAGCAGGCATGGAGCGCCTGCCCATCGTCACCCTCGATGGCCGGGTGATCTCCACCGGCGTTTATCTGTCGCGCGCGCAACTGACCGAGAAACTGGGTTTGGCCATTCCGCCCGTCTCCATCCCGGCAGCAGTCGAAACCGCTTGCTGCAAACCCGGCGGCGGTTGTTGCTGATCGGCAAGAAACGGAAGCTTGCCATGGCCATTCCCGCATTCGACACCCGCTATCTGTTTTTCACCGGCAAGGGCGGCGTCGGCAAGACTTCCCTGTCCTGCGCGACCGGCATCGCCCTGGCCGAATCCGGTAAACGGGTGCTGATCGTCAGTACCGATCCGGCCTCCAATCTCGATGAAGTCCTGGAAGTCGCGTTGGGGCAGATCCCGACCCCGATTCCCGCCGTATCGGGGCTGTTTGCCCTCAACATCGACCCGGAAGCTTCCGCGCGCGATTACCGCGAGCGCATGGTGGCTCCCTACCGCGGCATCCTGCCGCCTGCCGCCATCGCGAGCATGGAAGAGCAGTTTTCGGGGGCTTGCACGGTGGAGATCGCCGCTTTCGACGAGTTTTCCGCCCTGCTGGGCGATGCCGAAAAGACCCGGGATTTCGATCATGTCATTTTCGACACGGCCCCTACCGGCCATACCTTGCGGCTGTTGTCCCTGCCTTCGGCCTGGAGCGGTTTCATCGAATCATCCAGCAGCGGCGCCTCCTGTCTGGGGCCTTTGGCGGGGCTGGAACGGCAGCGCGCGCTGTATGCCGCCACCGTGACGCAACTGGCCGATCCCGGCAAGACCACGCTGATCCTGGTCAGCCGGCCCGAAACTTCGGCGCTACGGGAGGCGGAGCGAACCTGCGGCGAATTGGGTGAGTTGGGTATCTGCAATCAGGTGCTGGCCATCAACGGGCGTTTCCTGGCCCATCAACCGGGTGATGTCATCGCCGACGCCATGATGCAAAGAATGCAACAGGCTCTGGCGCAAATGCCCGGACGATTGGCTGGTTTGCCCCACTTCGAGACGCCATTCATGGCCTCGGGGCTGGTCGGCATCGCCGTGCTGCGCACTTTCTTGAACCCTGCCGCCATTTCCCCTTCCGAGTCGGGTAGCCCGGTTGACGACTGGCCAACGCTGCCAGGATTGGAGCGGCTGGTGGACGATCTGGAAATGCCGGGCCAGGGTGTCATCATGACCATGGGCAAGGGCGGGGTCGGTAAGACCACGGTTGCCGCAGCCATCGCCACGGCTTTGGCGCAACGGGGGCACCGCGTATTGCTATCCACCACCGACCCGGCGGCCCATGTCGCGGCCACCATCGAAACCCCGGTACCGGGCTTGTCGGTGAGCCGGATCGATCCGCAAGCGGAAATCGAGCGCTATCGCCAGGAGGTGCTGGAAAAGGCGGGGGCCGGCCTCGATGCCGATGCCCGGGCGATGCTGGAAGAAGATCTACGCTCGCCCTGTACCGAGGAAATCGCCGTGTTTCGGGCTTTTGCCAAGACCGTGGAGGCCGGAAAAGATGCCTTCGTCGTGCTGGATACCGCGCCCACCGGCCATACGCTCCTGTTGCTCGATGCCGCCGAAGCCTATCACCGCGAAGTGATGCGGATGCAGGGCGACATGCCCGAGTCGGTGCGCCAATTATTGCCGAGGTTGCGCGATCCTGAATTCACCCGGGTGATCATCGCGACCCTTCCGGAATCCACCCCGGTCCATGAGGCCGAACGTCTGCAGCAAGATCTGATGCGTGCGGGCATCGAGCCCTATGCCTGGGTGGTGAATCAAAGCCTTCTATGCAGTAGTACCGAAGATCCCCTATTGAGCCAGAAGGGGCGAAATGAAATCCCGTTCATCCGCAAGGTGGCCACGGAGCTTTCTTCCCGCTGCGCGCTGATCCCCTGGCTGCCGCAAACGCCCATCGGTGCCTTGGGGCTCGCCCGGATGATCGATCCTCTGGCCTGAGCCTTTTCAAACTCTATTCTCAGGAAACCCTTCATGAACCCACATCCCCTCAACCTATTGGTGCTATGCACCGGCAATTCCTGCCGCAGTATTCTGGGCGAAGCCTTGATCAATCATTTGGGTAAAGGCCGCTTTCGCGCATTCAGCGCCGGCAGCCATCCGACGGGAACGGTCAATCCCCATGCGTTGGCGACCCTGGCGCGCCATGGCCTGCCTATCGAAGGTTATGCCAGCCAATCCTGGGATGAATTCAAGGATACCCCGATCGATATCCTGATTAGCGTCTGCGACTCGGCTGCCGGAGAAGCCTGCCCGCTCTACCTGGGCTCGGCGGTGCGCGGGCACTGGGGCCTGCCCGACCCGGCCCATGTCGATGGCAGCGCGGAAGTCATCGAGGCAGCCTTCGAGGCCACTTATGCGGCGTTGGAAAAACGCATCCTCCAGCTTTTGGAGCTGCCGGTCGAGACCTTATCCAAACTAGAGCTTGCCAAGGCGCTGAATAAGATCGGGGCGGAACCCCATTAAAAGGCATTGACCATGAATACACCGAAACCTAAAGCCCTGCCCCCAATCCAGCCCCCTGCCGCACCCAAACGCCTGGGTTTCGTGGAACGGTTTCTAACCCTATGGATCTTCCTGAGCATGGGCGGCGGGGTGGCCCTAGGTTATGGGGTTCCCGACTTTACCCAATGGTTGAATCGTTTCCAGGTGGGCACCACCTCCGTTCCCATCGCCATCGGCTTGATCCTGATGATGTACCCGCCGCTGGCGAAGGTGCGCTATGAAGAACTGCCGCAGGTATTCAAGAATGTCAGAGTGCTGCTGCTGTCCTTGGTGCAAAACTGGCTGATTGGCCCATTGCTGATGTTTGGGCTGGCGGTGTTGTTCCTGCGCGACTATCCGGAATATATGGTCGGCCTGATCATCATCGGCCTCGCCCGCTGCATCGCGATGGTGTTGGTGTGGAATGAATTGGCCGACGGCGACACCGAATATTGCGCCGGACTGGTCGCATTCAATTCCATTTTCCAGATGCTATTCTTCTCCGTCTACGCCTATGTCTTTGTCACCCTGCTACCGGAATGGCTAGGTATCGCCGAAGGCTTGAAAGTCGACATCACCATTTTGCAAGTGACCGAAAGCGTATTGGTTTATCTGGGGATTCCCTTCTTTGGCGGCATGCTCACCCGATTTGTATTGGTACGGCGCAAGGGACGACGTTGGTACGAAGAAAAATTCATTCCCAAAATCAGTCCGATCACCCTGATGGCTTTGTTGTTCACGATCCTGGTGATGTTTTCGCTGAAAGGCGAATATATCGTGCAACTCCCGCTGGATGTGCTGCGCATCGCGATGCCGCTGGTCATCTATTTCATCGTGATGTTCTTGATCACATTCTATATGTCGGCCAAGGCCGGGGCCGGATATCGCATCAGCGCCACGTTATCCTTTACCGCCGCCAGCAATAACTTCGAACTCGCCATCGCCGTCGCCGTCGCCGTGTTCGGCCTACCCTCCGGGGAAGCTTTTGCGGCCGTCATTGGGCCGTTGGTGGAAGTGCCGGTGTTGATCGGTTTGGTGAATGTGGCTTTATATTTTAGGCGGAACTATTTCACGCCGGCCACTTGAGTGAGGTGCAGAGGCAAGGCGCCGGCCATGCTGTCGGTCTGCTCCTTGTGCCATCGGACCCGCGGCGGATTTGCCTTGGACGAAAACACTGTCCGATTCAACGCGCGCAGGCTTGCCCTCATGCCCGTGATCCCGAGTGATGGCCGGATCAGGCGGGATATTGCGATTTTGCCCATTTCGTCCTATGGTGTGCTTGTTTTGCGCTGAGGCGAACGGGTCTGCCCAACCCTGAGCCCGCCCGACCCCTACTCCAAAATAATAAATAAAGGAGAAATGCCATGACAGAATTGTTAGCCGTCTTGACAGCAATCTTCGTGATCTATGTCTTGTATGAGGTGTTCCAGATGGTTTCCCGGACCGGCGAGGAACCAGAGCCGAGTGCCACCCACACTTCGGCGGCGGCTCAACATGACGAACCCGCTCATCACGCCAAAGCGGAGCCCCTTCAACAAGCCGTATTCAGAGTTTCTCACACCGGAGTCGAACGCCTCTCGTCCGAGCCGGTGGAAGCGCCATCCCCAGAACAGGCAATGGTCGAACCGGAGCCGCAAAGCGCTCCGGCCATTTCCGAGCCTGTCAGCGCGCCGAAAACCGTCGCCACGGAGCCGGTTGCGCATAAACCGGCCGCCATATCCGAAAGCGAAAAGGCGTTAGTTCTGCGCAATCCGCTGACTGACGAAACCTCCCCTGTCCCAGGCAATTACCGCTTCGCCAAGAAGTGGATCAAGGAAATCCTGGTGCAGGAAGGCTTGCTCAAAAAAGTCTACAAGAATTCGGAACTGAACAATTCCAACAGCCAGGAAATCAAAAACGCGCTGGAAAAGCTCAAGCTGATGGAAAAATACCGTGCCTGACAGATCTTCTAGCCTTGGGCGGGAATCGGCGTGAACCTGCACGAATACCAGGCCAAGCGTCTGTTCGCCAGCTACGGAGTGGCCGTTCCCCATGGGATCCCCGCCTTTTCGGCCCAGGAAGCCCATGATGCCGCCATCTCGCTGGGCGGGGATGGCTGGGTGGTCAAGGCGCAGATCCATGCCGGCGGACGCGGCAAGGCCGGTGGCGTCAGACGGGTGGATAGCCCGGAAGCGGCCGCCCAGGCGGCGGGGGAGATGCTCGGTTCACGCCTTGCCACCGTTCAGACTGGCGCCGAGGGATTGCCGGTCGAAACCGTGCTGGTGGAAGAAATCAGTCCCATCGCCCGCGAGCTTTATTTGAGCTGCCTGGTGGACCGCGCCAGCGAGCGCGTGCTGTTCATGGCCTCCCGTGAAGGGGGGATGGAGATCGAGGAGGTCGCCGCCCAAAGCCCCGAGAAAATTCTGCTCTGCCAGGTCGATCCCGCCGCCGGCCTGCAAGCTTATCAATGCCGGGAAATAGGCTTCGGCATGGGATTGGAAGGCGGTCAGATCAATGCCCTGGTCGAGATCATGCGGGGCCTCTATCAATTGTTGCTGGACAAGGATGCTAGCCAGATCGAGATCAATCCCCTCATCGTCACCGAAGAGGGCCAATTGCTGGCGCTGGATGGCAAGATCAACCTCGACGACAACGCTTTATTTGCCCATCCCGACCTCGCCGAGTGGCGCGATGCGGCCCAGGAGGACGAACGGGAGAACGCCGCCCGCCAACATGGGCTGAACTATATCACCCTGGGAGGCAACATCGGCTGCATGGTCAATGGCGCCGGTTTGGCGATGGCCACCATGGACCTGGTCAAGCTGCACGGCGGCGAACCCGCCAATTTCCTCGACGTGGGCGGCGGTGCGACGAAAGAGAAGGTTGCCGAGGCTTTCAAGCTGATCCTGGCCGACGATATGGTCAAAGCCGTGCTGGTCAACATCTTCGGCGGCATCGTGCGCTGTGACCTGATCGCCGAAGGGATCATTGCCGCGGTGAAGGAAGTTGGCGTAGCGGTCCCCGTCGTCGTCCGCCTGGAAGGCACCCATGCGCCCGAAGGTCGCCGATTGCTGGCCGCTTCCGGTCTCGCCTTGATCCCGGCGGAAGATCTGGACGAGGCGGCGCAGAAAGCAGTCGAGGCGAGTCGGACGATCTCAGGATAGGGCAGGGAGCCTTTATTGATCTGATGGATTTCGAATGGGGCGAGCAGAAAAACTTGGCGAATATACGCAAGCATGGTGTTGCTTTTCCTTATGCGGCCAGGATTTTTCTTGATACGAACTGAATCGAAAAGCTTGACGACAGGGAAGATTAGGGAGAAGACCGATACTGTGTAATCGGACTCATAGAGGGGTTGATTTATCTCGTGGCGTATACATGGCGCGGGCATCGCCGACGCATCCTCTCGGCGAGGAAGGCAAGTAACCATGAACAAAAAATCTATGACTCATTTCAAACTAGATCTGGATGATCTTCCTCAATTAAGCGAGGAAGAACGTAGCCGCCTCGTTGCCATGACCGATGAGCAGATCGACTTTTCAGACATATCTGAAACGGATGAGACATTCTGGTCGGTCGATGAAGTGATTCAGGCTAACAAGAAACCGGTCTACCTTTGTCTTGACGAGGATATCGTCGATTGGTTGAAGGCGCATGGTAAGACCTATCAAAGCCAGATTAACGCGATTCTCAGACATTATGTGAAAGCCCAGCAGATTGAGCGCTAAACCAACAACATGGAACACTGAAATCCAGCACCGCTTGCGGCCTATTTCGTTAGGAAATGAGTGGATCAATCTCTTTGGGCTAACTTGGGTATGATTAAAATGTTTCGGCTATTTGGCCTCTAAACTCACATGAGCATACTCGTCGATCAAAACACCAAAGTCATCTGCCAGGGCTTCACCGGCAAGCAGGCCAGTTTCCACTCCCAGCAATGCCTGGATTACGGCACCTTACTGGTGGGCGGAGTCACGCCGGGGCGGGGCGGCCAGACCCACTTGGGGCTGCCGGTGTTCAACACCGTGCGCCAACTGGTGGACGCCACCGGCGCGACCGCCAGCATGATCTATGTGCCGCCGGCCTTCGCCGCCGACGCCATCCTGGAAGCCGCCGATGCCGGGGTGAAAATCATCGTCTGCATCACCGAGGGCATCCCCGTGCTGCAAATGCTGAAGGTGAAAGCCGCGCTGAAAGCCTACGACGCCCGACTGATCGGCCCCAATTGCCCTGGCATCATCACTCCCGGCGCTTGCAAGATCGGCATCATGCCGGGATTCATCCACCAAACCGGCTGCATCGGCGTGGTGTCGCGCTCCGGCACCCTCACCTATGAAGCCGTCCATCAGACCACCCGCGCAGGGCTGGGGCAGTCCACCTGCGTCGGCATCGGTGGCGATCCCATTCACGGCCTGGATTTCATCGAGGTGCTGGCGCTGTTCCAGGCCGACCCGCAAACCCAGGGCATCATCATGGTGGGGGAAATCGGCGGCAGCGCCGAGGAAGAAGCGGCGGAATACATCAAATCCCATGTGAGCAAGCCCGTGGTCGGTTACATTGCCGGGACCACCGCCCCTCCCGGCAAGCGCATGGGTCATGCCGGCGCCATCATCAGCGGTGGCAAGGGCACGGCCAAGGCCAAATTCGCTGCCTTAAAGTCTGCCGGAGTGGCAATCGTCGATTCCCCGGCGAAGATGGGACAGCGGATGGCCGAGTGCCTGGGCCGCCAAGCTGGGCTCGGGTATCTCCAAAGCTGACGATAAGGCAAGCTCATGTATACTCTATATAAACTTAATGCGGATGACTTGGATGAGCGCTTCCTGGAAAGCCTGAAAGCACAATTCCAGCATAAGACCATAGAAATTTCGGTTTGCGAGGCCGATCAAAGCTCGGAGGATGAAACCATTTACCTTTTGAAGTCTCCTGCCAATCGCGAACGCCTATTGAAGGCGATAGCCAATGCGGAATCCGGGCATGATCTTATATCCGTTGACACCAGCGATTGGCAATGAAAAGGATTGTATTCGAACAATCCGCTTTTAAGGATTTTGCGGACTGGGCGACCATCGATAAAAAACCACATCGAAGGATAATCGATTTGATCATGGATACTCTACGCCAACCTTTCTTCGGTATTGGAAAACCAGAACCGCTCAAGCATGAATTAAGAGGCTACTGGTCGCGCCGCATCAATGATGAACATCGGCTGGTTTATAAAGTCACGGATGAGACGGTTATCATCGTTTCGTGCAAGTATCATCATTCGTAACCCCCATCAAAATATCTCGTGACCCTTCGCATCGCCATCGCTCAAATCAACCTGCTGGTCGGCGACATTGCCGGTAATGCCCGCCGCGTGCTGGACATAGCCCGGCGCGCCCGCGACGAGCTTCAAGCCCATGCCGTGGTTTTTCCCGAACTGACCCTGGCCGGTTATCCGCCGGAAGACCTGCTGTACAAGCCTCATTTCCTGGAACAGGTCGAACTCGCCCTCAACGAGTTGGCGAAACAAGCCCAAGGCGTGATCCTGGTAGTCGGTTTTCCCGAATTGCACGATGGCTTGCTGTATAACAGCGCGGCGGTGCTGCGGGAGGGAGGGGTGCACAAGATCTACCGCAAGCAGGAATTGCCCAATTACGGGGTATTCGACGAGAAACGCTATTTCCGTCCCGGCAATTCGCCTTGCGTATTCGAACTGGAAGGCGTCGCGGTAGGCGTCACCATTTGCGAAGATGTCTGGCTGCCCGGGGCGGTGGAACAGGCTGCCCTGGCCGGGGCCAAGCTGGTGCTCAATCTCAATGCTTCGCCCTTCCACGCCAACAAGACCCACGAGCGCGAACATGTGGTGAGGGAGCGCGTCGCCGACGCCGGCATTCCCCTGATCTATGCCAATCTGGTGGGCGGACAGGACGAATTGGTGTTCGATGGCGCTTCCTTCGTGATGAATTCGACGGGCGAGGTGGTCGTGCGCGCCCCGGAATTCGAGGAGGCGCTGATGCGGGTCGAATTCCAGCGGCAGGGCGCAGCATTGAAGCCTTTGCCGGGTCCCATGGCGGCGCCGTCGGAGAGGGTCGAGAGCGTTTATAAAGCCTTGCTGCTGGGTATCTGCGACTATGTGAGCAAGAACGGCTTTCAGGGCGCGGTGTTGGGATTGTCCGGCGGCGTCGATTCGGCCTTGACCTTGGCCTTGGCGGTGGATGCCCTGGGCGCCGACAGGATAGAAGCGGTGCTGATGCCTTCGCGGTATACGGCTAACATGAGCGTCGAAGACGCCATGCTCGAAGCCGATGCCTTGGGGGTGGAATACCATCTGATTCCCATCGAGCCGGCCTTCCAGGCGTTTTCCGATCTGCTGGAGCCGACCTTCAGGGGAAGACCCAAGGATACGACCGAGGAAAACATCCAGGCCCGCTGCCGGGGGGTGATCCTCATGGCCCTCTCCAACAAGAAGCGCAAGATCTTGCTCACCACCGGCAACAAGAGCGAGATGAGTGTGGGTTATGCCACCCTATATGGCGACATGGCCGGCGGTTTCGCTCCGCTGAAGGACGTGCCGAAATTGCTGGTGTATCAGTTGTGTGAATACCGCAACCGGCTGGCCCCCATCATCCCGCAGCGAGTGCTCGAACGCCCTCCTTCCGCCGAACTGGCTCAGGATCAGAAAGACGAGGATTCGCTACCGCCCTACGCGATGCTCGATCCCATCCTGGAGCTCTATGTGGAAATGGATCGGTCGGTGGAGGAAATCATTGCCGCAGGCTTTCCCGAAGCCGATGTGCTGAAGGTGGCGCGACTGGTGGATGCCAACGAGTACAAGCGCCGCCAGGCCCCGCCGGGGGTGAAGATCAGCCGTCGCGCCTTCGGTCGCGATCGCCGCTATCCCATCACCTGCGGCTTTGGCCGAAAATAACCCCGTTTCGAGAGAATGGGCGGCGAGCCCATTCGTAGAGTAATCATGAACACATCGCCTTCCAGCCCGGAAATCGACTATTCGCGCCGCTTCGGAGGCATCGAGCGGCTATATGGGAAAAAAGGTCTGGAAGCTTTCGAAAACGCCCATGTCTGTGTCATCGGCATCGGCGGGGTGGGTTCCTGGGCCGCCGAGGCGCTGGCCCGCAGCGCCATCGGCCAGATCACCCTGATCGATCTGGACAATGTGGCGGAATCCAACGTGAACCGGCAGATTCACGCCTTGAGCGGAGAATTCGGCAAGGCCAAGGTCTCCGCCATGGCCGAAC
>JAQTSI010000437.1:426-2789 GCA_028711365.1 Methylococcaceae bacterium | reverse complement strand
CTGGCGCTGCACGGTTCCGATATCTATGCCGCTGCAGTGCGCAAAGGTGTGGAAGTGCAGTTCGAGGCCTCGGTTGGTGGCGGTATTCCGGTACTGACCGCCATCAAAAGTAATCTGGCCGCCAACAATTTCAGCAGTGTCTTCGGCATCATGAACGGCACCTGCAATTACATCCTGACCCGTATGACCCAGGAGGGAGCCGCTTTCAGTGACGTGTTGAAAGTCGCGCAGGAACTGGGCTACGCCGAACCTGATCCGACCTTTGACGTTGAAGGGGTTGATACCGCCCACAAGCTGGCGGTGCTGGTGTCGCTCTGTTTTGGCACCCGCATTGATTTCAAGGATATTCACACCGAAGGAATTTCCAATATCAGCGGGCTGGATGTCACGTATGCCGCCCAGTTCGGTTATCGCATCAAGCTGCTGGCCATCGGCAAACATGTGGACGGCGAGATTGAGGCGCGCGTCCACCCGACCATGATCCCGCTCGACAGTCCGCTGGCCGATATCAATGGCGTGTTCAACGCCATCCGCCTGACCGGCGATTTTGTCGGTCCGGTCATGTTTTCCGGTCGCGGCGCCGGTCAAAATCCGACCGCCAGTGCCATTGTCGGCGACCTGATCGGACTGTCACGCAGCATGAAAGCGGGGGCCGGACGCCGCATGTCGCCGCTCGGGTTTCTGGATGACGCAATCGGAGCCATTCCGGTTAAGCCGATGGCCAACATCATCAGCAAATACATGCTTCGTTTCAGCGCACTCGATAAACCGGGCGTACTGGGGGGGATTGCCGGATCGCTCGGCAAGCATGGCATCAGCATCGAATCGATGGTGCAGACCGCCCATGAAGCTGATGACTCCGCGCCGGTACCGATCGTCATCATGACCCATCAGGCCCGCGAAGGCTCGATCCGGGAAGCGCTGGCAGAGATCGATCAGCTCGACATCATCTGTGAAAAAACCAGCTTTATCCGTATTGAAGACAATCTGGAGTAATCCTGAATAGATATTTTCATTCACCTGGAGGAATTCATGATCACCAAAATCCTGCTGTCTGAAGACCAGATCCCGCGTCAGTGGTACAACATCATTCCCGACATGCCCGGCCCGCTCTCGCCGGTGATCAGCCCACGCACCATGCAGCCGGTTACGCCGGACGAAATGCTGGCGATTTTCCCCATGGCCCTGATCGAGCAGGAGATGTCCTCCCAGCGCTGGATTGATATTCCGGATGAAGTGCGTGAAATTTATCAACTGTGGCGGCCATCGCCGCTGTTCCGTGCCCACCGTCTGGAAAAGGCGCTCGGCACGCCGGCCAAGATCTATTACAAATACGAAGGGGTGTCGCCGGCAGGATCGCATAAGCCGAACTCCGCCATCCCGCAGGCGTACTACAACAAACAAGCCGGTATCCGCCGTCTGGCCACCGAAACCGGCGCCGGCCAGTGGGGCAGTTCGCTGGCGCTTGCCTGCTCCATGTTCGGTCTCGAATGCACCATCTACATGGTCAAAGTTTCCTGCACCCAGAAGCCGTACCGCAAGAGCATGATGCAGTTGTGGGGCGCTCAGGTGCATCCGTCACCATCCGAATTTACCAACGCCGGCCGCACAATTCTGGCTCACGACCCTGATTGCCTCGGCTCGCTCGGCATTGCCATCTCGGAAGCGGTGGAGGATGCGGCTACCCATGCCGACACCAACTATGCTTTGGGAAGCGTACTTAACCACGTCTGCCTCCACCAGACCATCATCGGCCAGGAAGCCCAGGCGCAGTTCAAGATCGCCGGTGACTACCCGGATGTCGTCATTGCCTGCTGCGGCGGTGGTTCCAACTTTGCCGGCCTGGCGTTCCCGTTCATTCATGATCGTGCCAATGGCAAGAATGTCCGTTGCATGGCGGTTGAACCGGCTTCCTGCCCGACCCTGACCAAAGGTGTTTACGAGTTTGATTACGGCGATACCGCCAAGATGGCGCCCATTTCCAAAATGTACACCTTAGGGCATGATTTCATGCCTCCCGGCATCCACGCCGGAGGTCTACGCTATCATGGCGAGTCGCCGCTGGTGTCGCAGCTCTATCATGCCGGGCAGATCGAAGCCAAGGCGTACAAGCAGAATTCCTGCTTCGAGGGGGCGTTGCTATTTGCCCGCAGCGAGGGGATCGTTCCCGCTCCCGAGTCCTCCCACGCCGTGCGCGCCGCCATTGATGAAGCGGTGCTGGCCAAAGAGGAAGGGAAGGAGAAAACCATCCTGTTCGGTCTTTCCGGCCATGGCCAGCTTGATATGGGCGCCTATGATTCCTATCTCTCCGGCAACCTGGAAGATTACGAATATCCGGATCCCATGGTGAAGGCGGCGTTGGA
>JAQTSI010000437.1:0-416 GCA_028711365.1 Methylococcaceae bacterium | reverse complement strand
AAGCGGGCGATCACAAGGATCGCCCCTACGAGCACACCGATGGTCAGAATAAAAATCTGTGGCATAACCAATTCTGAAGATGCCTTGATGGCGGTCGAAGCCGGAGCTGATGCTCTCGGCTTCGTCTTCTTTCAGGGCTCTCCGCGCTTTATTTCCCCGGAACAGGCTGCCGATGTTATCCGTTGTCTCCCTCCGTTTGTGCAGACAGTCGGCCTGTTCGTCAACGAGGAGCTTGCCATGGTCAATTCAGTCGCTGGTCAGTGTGGCCTGGATCTGGTACAGCTCCATGGCGACGAAAGCCCTGATTATGCGGATGCCGTCCGGCGCAGGGTCATCAAGGCGTTCCGGGTAAAAGATGCGTCCAGTCTCGATGGGATGGCACGCTATCGCGTTGCCGCCTCTCTGCTGGATGCCTG
>JAQTSI010000164.1 GCA_028711365.1 Methylococcaceae bacterium | reverse complement strand
CGGACATCCGGCAGTTCCTGGCGCGCCGACGCACGTACATGCAGGCGAACGCCGACTACCGGGCCCAGCCGATCCCCCTTCCCATCCACCTGTTTACCGCCCGGGACGAAGCCGTCGACGACCCGCTACGCGGCTGGGAAGCGGTGGCGCCCGCAGAACGGCTCCGCCTGATCCCGGTGGAGGGAACCCATCTGTCGATGATGGAAGAACCGCAGATCGCCTCCCTGGGCGCGGCGCTGTCGGCGGCGATCCGCCAGGCCGGCGAACAGCAATCACACGACCCTGCTCAAACCGCCCCATGTGACGATCCTGGCCGACACGTTGCTCAAGGAGGCGATGGGGTAAGGCGAGTGAAAACAGAGGATTAACATGGGCAAAAGGCCCCACCGTTGCCGGCGGGGCCTTTTGCGTTTATGCGAGGAAAGGGTAGGTCTTAGAAGTCGCCATAGCCACCGCCTGCGGGCAGGGCGGGTGTCTTTTCTTCCTTTGGCAACTCAGCGACCAAAGCCTCGGTGGTCAGCAGCAGGCTGGCGATGGAGGCTGCATTCTGTAGGGCATAGCGGGTCACCTTGGTGGGATCGAGGATGCCCAATTCGATCAGATCGCCATATTCTCCGGTGGCCGCGTCATAACCGAAAGCCCCGCTGCCTTCCTGCACCTTGTTGACGATGACGGAGGGTTCTTCGCCCGCATTGGCGACGATCTGGCGCAAGGGTTCCTCGATGGCGCGGCGCAGAATGGAGATGCCCACGGTCTGATCGTGATTTTTGCCTTCCAGTCCCTTCAAAGCGGCCTGGGCCCGGATCAGCGCCACGCCGCCGCCTGGCACGATGCCTTCTTCGATGGCGGCGCGGGTCGCATGCAGGGCGTCTTCGACACGGGCTTTCTTTTCCTTCACCTCCACTTCGGTCGCTGCGCCGACCTTGATCACCGCGACGCCGCCGGAAAGTTTGGCCAGACGTTCCTGAAGCTTCTCCCGGTCATAGTCGGAGCTCGTCTCTTCGATCTGAGCGCGGATTTGGCCGATCCTGGCTTTGATTTTTTCGGCGTCGCCGGAACCATCGACGACGGTAGTGTTCTCCTTGGAAATCTGCACCTTCTTGGCGTGGCCGAGATCGGTCAATTCCGCTTTTTCCAGGCTCAGGCCCAGTTCTTCGGTGATGACCCGGCCGCCGGTGAGGATGGCGATATCTTCCAGCAAAGCCTTGCGGCGGTCACCGAAACCGGGCGCTTTGACCGCCGCCACCTTGACGATGCCGCGGATGGTGTTGACGACCAAAGTCGCCAAGGCTTCGCCTTCGATATCCTCGGCAACGATCAACAAGGAACGCCCCGATTTGGCGACTTTCTCCAATAGTGGCAGCAAGTCGCGGATATTGGAGATTTTCTTGTCGTGCAACAGGATGGATGGGTTGTCAAGTTCGACGCTTTGCGTGTCCGTCTGGTTGATGAAATAGGGGGAAAGATAACCGCGGTCGAATTGCAAACCCTCCACGATTTCCAGTTCGTTTTGCAGCCCGGAGCCTTCCTCGACGGTGATGACACCATCCTTGCCGACCTTGTCCACGGCATCGGCGATGATCTGGCCGATGGCTTCGTCGGAATTGGCGGAGATGGAGCCCACCTGGGCGATGGACTTGCTGTCCGTGCTGGGTTTGGAGAGCTTTTTCAATTCCTCCACGGCGACGGCGACGGCTTGGTCGATGCCGCGCTTGATGTCCATCGGGTTGGCGCCGGCGGTCACCGACTTCAAGCCCTCGCGGATGATAGCCTGGGCCAGCACGGTCGCCGTCGTGGTGCCGTCACCGGCCACGTCGGAGGTCTTGGAAGCCACTTCCTTGACCAGTTGCGCACCGATATTTTCAAACTTGTCTTTCAACTCGATTTCCTTGGCCACGGAAACGCCGTCCTTGGTCACGGTGGGCGTGCCGAAACTCCTCTCCAACACGACGTTGCGGCCCTTCGGCCCCAGGGTTTGCTTGACTGCGTCGGCCAGAATGTTCACGCCGGCCAACAGGCGATGTCGAGCATCTTCAGAAAAACGTATTTCTTTTGCCGCCATGGTATCGACTCCAATGTTCGAGGATTGAGGTTGGAAAAACTTTAGGACTCTAAAACGGCGATGACATCGTCTTCGCGCAGCACCAGATAGTCGACGCCGTCGATTTTGACTTCGGTACCGGAGTATTTACCGAACAATACCGTCTCGCCGGTATTGACCGCCAGTTTGCGAATCTCGCCATTATCCAGGGGTTTACCGGTACCGACGGCGATCACTTCGCCCTTGATGGGTTTTTCCTTGGCGGTATCGGGAATCACGATCCCGCCCGAGGAGGTTTGATCTTCCTCCAAACGTTTGACTACGATCCGATCGTGTAAAGGACGGATATGCAAGCTCATTTCTGCTCCTGTGATGGTATATCGACGATTAGCACTCTAATGCGAGCGCTGCTAAATCTATAGAATTTTCCATTTTCAATCAAGCCGGCGGGGAGATTGTTTTGTTATATACATTTAACAAAACCTATTCCGTGAATTGTTGCTATTGCAGCAATGCTTACACAATAGTTGTCGCCGTGGCTACACGGTCTGAACGGTAATTATGGTGCCGACATTCGTGATTGATCGCTTTTTGCAGGATCGTCTAATATTAGCGATGAATCGATTAGAGCGTGGCGTCAAAATTGCCTCATTCGATGGGTAGTCATTCGAATTGGGGAGAACACGAATATGTCAGCGACGAAATCACTCCGAAGCCCATTGATTGTCGACATGAACGTCCAGGAATATTTCAAAGCCAGCCTGGCATCGGCCCTTTCCAATCAAAAGATCGTGGCGGAAGAAGATACCGTTTATTACCTGGTCAATTTGTTGGCTTACTATTGCCGGGCGGAACACTTGTTTGAACTCACGTCGGAGGGTGTTGTTCTGCAACCCTTGGCGATGCGCTATGCGCGGGCGGTGCAGGCCGACAACCCGGCACAGCGCAGACAAACGCTGAGATGTTTGGGGGATGTGGCATTGTTGATCGCCGGATTTTTTTCCGGCAGCTTGAGCCGCAAGGCGGTGGACGTGGATTATTACATCGGCATGGGACGCAGCGCCTACGGTTATCTATCAGATACTTCGACAGGCTCCGCGCCGGCTCGTACCCTAGCCGTCATATATTGCGAATTATCGTCGAAATTCGACCGCTTCGTCGATGTCCTGGCGGAAGTAAGCGAGAGCAGCCGGCAAGATTCGTCCAGCGACATACTCAGACTCTACGAAATCTGGATCATGACGGGAAGTCCAAGGGCCGCCAACAAACTACGTAAAATCGGCATTGAGCCGGTGCCAGGCACCAGCCGTCACCGAGTCAGTTAGAGATGGAAAGCAAACCCGCCTGGGCACTCCTTATTCCGCCCGCTAGAGTTTGCCCGGGCTCGCTGTTTCCTCGGTCCAGAAATCTTTGCGATTCTGCTCGGCCAGGGCTTTATCCAAATACTGCCGGTCGAACCATCGATCGAAATCGATATTTCCCTTCACTCGGCCAAGTTGCTTGGTATCATCGAGTGAGCGTTTGTAACGGGTAATGAAAGAATCATCGAGCAAAGGCGAAAACTTCCGTTTCAAAGCCTGGCTTTCTCATTCTTCCATGGAATAGTGCGGCAGGATATCCTGATTTTCCACAGAGTTTATAGACTTCTTTGAGATGGTTTTCGGCGGTAGGATTTTACCAAGGCGTTGACGACTCGCTGGGTGATTTGAGGATATTTCGATGCAAACACTTTCGGTCACGGTGATCCCGATCGACGCAGCGCGGAACCTTATAGGGCGAAGCCGTGATCGATATAAGCTTTTCGGGTGGCTTCGAAGACGGTGATCAATTCCTGGGCGAGCACCGAAGCCTGGCCGATGTTTCCTTGTCGGCAGGCTTCATCCACGGCGATGCTTTTTTCCGCCAAGCGCTTGGCGCCCATGAGTTGGGCGCTGCTTTTCAGGCTATGCGCCTCATGTCCGAGTACGTCCGGTGTGTTTTCGCTGAGCGCCTGCGCGATGCGCGCCATGCGCTTGGCGGTTTCCGTGAAGAAGACCCGCAGGATTTGTTGGCGGGCTTCTTCATCGATCTCGACGGCCAGTTTCTGCAGGGTGTGTTCGTCCAGTAAGGCTGCCGAGCCCGAACCGGCGGTAGGGGAAGCCGAATTCATGGTTTATTCTCTCCGCCAGCGGGTACCCTGGGCGGAATCTTCCAGGATGATGCCTAGGGATTTGAGTTCATCGCGGATGCGGTCGGATTCGGCCCAGTTTTTGGACTGACGGGCTTCTTGGCGGCGTTGAATCATTTGCTCAATGGTAGAGCTAATAATTGGGGCGGTGGTTCTAGCAGTTGGCTGACTTTTTCCGACTCTAATCGTGGTAAACCGTTTGTCATCTTTTAACAGCCCCAATATTCCGCCTAAGTCTTTTAAGACCCAAGCCAGCTCGCTCGCTAATGTTTCATCGCTGGACTTTTGCCGATTTATTTCACGAGCTAGATCAAATAGAACTGAAATGGCGAGAGGAGTATTGAAGTCATCCTGCATGGCTTCCTCAAAACGGATTTTGAATTCGTTACTTCCGCCATCAGCCGGCGTAATGGCATTCAAATCACGTAAAGCAAAATACAATCTGTCTAAAGCAGCGTCGGCTTCGTCTAGGTTCTCGTCGCAATAATTCAGCGGGCTGCGGTAGTGGCTGTTAAGGATGAAGAAGCGCACGGTCTCCGGGGCGTAGCGGGCCAGGATTTCGCGCACGGTGAAAAAATTGCCCAGGGATTTGGACATCTTCTCCTCGTTCACCCGCACGAAGCCGTTGTGCATCCACAGGTTGACGAATTTTTCGCCGGTCGCTCCCTCGGATTGGGCGATTTCGTTTTCGTGATGGGGGAATTGCAGATCCATGCCGCCGCCGTGGATGTCGAAATGTTTCCCCAGGCAGCAGGTGGACATGGCCGAGCATTCGATGTGCCAGCCGGGACGGCCTTGGCCCCAGGGCGACTCCCAATAAGGCTCGCCGGGTTTGGCCATCTTCCACAGGACGAAATCCAGCGGATCGCGTTTTGCTTCGTCCACGTCCACCCGCTCGCCGGCGCGAAGTTCCTCGATATTCTTGCCGGAAAGTCGGCCGTAGGTTTGGAATTGCTCGATGGAGTAGAACACATCGCCGTTGCCGCCCACATAGGCAAACCCTCGCTCGATCAGCTTTTCGATCATGGCGATGATCTGGTCCATGGAGGCCGTGGCTCGCGGTTCCTGATCCGGTGGCAACACCCCCAAGGCGCGCTCGTCCTCGTGCATGGCTTCGATGAAGCGGGCGGTGAGGGCGTCCATCGGCTCGCCATTGTCTTGGGCGCGCTTGATGATCTTGTCGTCGATGTCGGTGATGTTGCGCACATAGGTGACTGCAAGCCCAAGATGGCGCAGATAGCGGACTACCGCGTCGAACACCACCATGACGCGGGCGTGGCCCAGATGGCAATAATCGTAAACGGTCATGCCGCACACATACAGGCGGACCTTGCCGGGTTCCAGGGCAACGAATGCTTCCTTCTGCCGGGTGAGGGTGTTGTAAATTTTCAGCATGGAATCGAGTCGTGAAGGTGTTTTAAGAGGATACCTGAGGAGGATGCGGAAACAAGCAGAAATCGGCGGCTACGGCTCTTCTTGCGTCCTCGGCGATTCCTGGTGCCCATCCATGGCGGGAATGAAATCCGTGCCCAGGCCTTCGATGTCGATCAAACCCAATCTTTCACCCCGGTGTGCCCGGATCGCTCGTTGCAGGATCGGCAATAAGCCTTCGGCGATGGGGTAATCGGCCAGTTCGGTTTCAGCGACCCAGGCTGCCGCGCTGGCGTCGTCGGCGGGAAGGATGTCGTTTCGATCCGGGTCGATCAGGTGGGCGAGAAAATCGACGATGAGGTAATGGAAACCTTCCTGGCGGCGTTCCACCACCGCCATGATCGGACCTATGCTGACCTCCACCCCGGTTTCTTCCTTGACTTCGCGCCGGCAGCCTTCGACCAGGCTTTCCCCGGCTTCCAGCTTGCCGCCCGGAACATGCCACTGGCCCAAGGCCGGGGGCTTGCCGCGCCTGATCAACAAGACACGCTCTCGTCCGTCGAAGACGATGGCGCTGACGCCGATGCTAGGGCGAGGCGGAGTGTTCAATCGGGTAATCGGTATGTCCAATAGATCCGAGTTTACCTTTGAGGAAACCGGCACAAAATGGCGTAGCTTCGCATCTGAATTTCAAGCAAAAAATTGGCCTCGACTGTACGCGGGGTTAATTAAACCCTCTTGGATTGTAGCGTACAGGGAGGCCGTTTTTTTTATTGGCCTGGAGTATACCGTACTTTTTGAGTTTTTTTTCAATTGAGATCGAAGTCTTCATCGGCTCAAGTCGCCGCGCCCGCATATTCCGCCAGGCGCTTGCGCAGCACGAAAGGTTCCTGCGCCTGGTAAAGTTTGATCAGTTCAGGGCCGTCCAGCCTTCCGCTGAGGGCGGCGCGCAGGGGCATGAAAAGCTGTTTGCCCTTGGCTCCGGATTTGGCCTTGAGTTGGGCCATGAACATGTCGAAATTGTCGCCCGCTTCGGCCACGGCGTCGAGGGCGGCGAGGAAGAAGGCTTCACCGGCCTGCCGGGCCACCGCCTCGATTTCAGGGGAGGGCGTCAATTCATCGGTGAACAGGATGCGCGCCCATTCGTGAGCCTGGTCTGGGAAAACGCAATTGCTGCGCACCATGTCGATGAAGCGGGCGCGTTGCGGCTCGGGTACGATGGCGCGGGTTTCCGCGCGCAACCAGTTCCACAGGTATGCATCGTCCGCCTTGCGTATGGCGCTTTCCTGCCAATGGTTCAAGTGGGCGATGTCGAAACGCGAAGGTGATTTGCCCAGATGGCCGATGTCGAAATGGCGCTTGAGTTCGTCCAGGCTCATCAGGTTTTCGTTTTCGTAGTGGTGGCCGATGCGGGCCAGCATGTTCACCAGGGCCAGCGGGATATAGCCTTCCTCGCGCAACTGGTTGATGCTGCGGCTGCCGTTGCGCTTGGACAAAGGCGCGCCATCGTCGCCCAGTACCAGTGAAATATGGGCATAGTCGGGGGTGTGCAAGCCCAGTGCCTTCAGGATCAACAACTGACGCGGCGTGTTGGTGAGATGATCTTCGCCGCGCATTACATGGGTCACGCCCATCAGGGCATCGTCGATGGCGTTACAGAAGAAGAAGGCCGGCGAGCCGTCGGCTCGGCGAATGATGAAATCGCCGATGTCGTCGGTGTTGAATTTCTGCGGGCCGCGCACCCGATCGTTGAATTCCACAGTCGAGTTGCGCGGCACGCGAAAGCGCAAGGTTGCCTGCAAGCCTTTCTGCAAACGCCGCTCCACATCCTCGGCGCTCAGGCGCCCACATTTGCCGCTGTAGCGCGGTGGCTGGCCAGCGTTGAGTTGTACCTTGCGGGCGACCTCCAACTCGGTGGGGGTGCAGAAGCAGGGGTAGGCCAACTCCGCCCGTTCCAAGTGATCGTAATAGTGGGCGTAGACCTCATCGCGTTGGGATTGAAAATAGTCGGAAGTGGGCTGCGCCGACCCTGGGCCTTCGTCCCATTCCAGTCCCATCCAGCGCAGATCGTCCAGCAGTTCGGAGACGAACTCGTTACGGCTGCGCTCCTGGTCGGTATCTTCGATGCGCAGCAGGAAACGTTCGCCGAACAGTGCGCTGAACAACGCGGTGCGGGCGTTGCCCAGATGCATGAGTCCGGTGGGGCTGGGGGCAAAACGGGTCTTGGGATGATTCATGGCGGGTACAGCGGCTGGAAAAAGCTTAAAGAAAGCGCGAACTTTATCAACAAGGGGGGATGAGCGGCAAGTTCGAGTATTGGGGATGGCTTCGATCGGGGAAATTGGCTGAATCAACGGCGATAAAGGTAGCCAATGAAGGGTAAGGATCGGCTGAACGACGCGTCGCTATCCGGGCTCCATTCCAAAGTTGTCGGTCTGGTTCGGCTCAAAGTGATGCTCCAAATACCAGCCCTTTCCCGGCGTGCTTCGAAATCGTCAAGGAGCGTCCCCGCCGCCGTCGATTGCAAACCCTTCCGGCTCGGGTCATCCGCCTGATGGAAACCTATCAGATCCAGGGAGCGGGCAACCCATGAGGCTTAAGTTGGCGCGTATGCCTACAACCCCCCTACATAAATCGCGAATAAAGAATAAAGGGTAACTACTCACCCTCTCCAAAATTCGCTATGCTGAGCCCATGAGCGACTTGAAATGCCCGACCCAACAGGAACTCGACCACATGAGCCATGCCGAAAAGGATGCGCTCATCAGGGTTCTGTTTGCCCGGTTGGAAGCATTGGAAAGCCGCCTCAAGGAATTGGAAGGCAAAGTGGAGAAAACCCGCCGCAATTCCAGCAAGCCGCCGTCGTCGGAGGGTTTGAAGCGGCAGGCGGCGCAGCCGCGTAAAGCGGGCAGCAAGCCGATCTGTGTTAATTTTGTTAGCAACCATATCAATCTCCTTTGATGGTGGTCATGGCGCCGGGGCGGCGGCAATCCGTCCCGGCGTCCGAAATTGAATTTCAAAGGCTCCCAAGTTGAGGACAAAACCCACAAAACCCCCTTTCGGGAGGGTTCAGGGTAGGTTTTGTGGCTTTTGTCCCGCGTTTGGTCGGTCCGAAATGATTTAGGCGGCGGGGCACTGTACGGCGGGCTTTACTTTTGCTTGGGTTTTTCTTTCCGCGTGCCACAAGTCATGTTGTAGCTGTGCGCGTAGCCAGGTTTCCGCGCTGCCTCCCAGCCATTGCGACAGCCGAATTGCCATATCAGCGGAAATTGCCGCGCGGCCATTGATGACCCGCGACAATGCGGCCCGCGACACGCCCAATTGCTCAGCGGCTTCGGTCACGGTCAACCCCAAAGCGGGAAGAACATCCTCCTTAAGCATTTCGCCGGGGTGCGGTGGGTTGTGCATGTGTGTCATGGGTCAAGCTGCTTACCGATGGACAGTCAGTTTCAACCCTACGGCGTTCACCACGGCCAATAGAGTTTTGATGGTCGGGTCGCCCTTCGGGCCAAGGGCTCGGTACAGGCTTTCCCGTGGGATGCCTGCACGTTCGGCAACAACGGCCATGCCTTGCGCCTCGGCAATGTGGCGCAACGCCGCAAGCAAGGCTTCGCGCCCGCCGGGTTGGTCAACGTTATCAAGAGCGGCCGCAAAGTATTCATCGGCAAACGCGGGGTCTTCGCGTAACAGTTCCACCATGGCTTCGTCATGGGGGCGCTGGGATTCCGTCATAAGTTAACCACCATTCGCTCTATCGGTTCGCGCGGCTTTTGTCGTGCTTGCCATAAGTCATAATTGGCTTGCATGTGCAGCCAGCTTTCGGCGCTTCCTCCCAAAGCATCAGCCAAACGCAAAGCCATATCCGGGCTAATGGCTGCTTTGCCATTCAGCACGCGGGACAGCGCCACTCGGGTAACTCCGATTCGCTCGGCAAACCCGACAATGGAAATATCCGTGCCGGTAAACACCCCATCCTTTAGGACTTCGCCGGGGTGTGGTGGGTTATGCATGCGTGTCATATTCGCGCTCTCAGTGATAATCTTGATAATCAACTAGCACGGCGTCTTCACCTTCGAACTTGAAGGTCATACGCCAATTTCGGTCAACCCAAACGGCCCAATGGTCTTTCAGGCCCCCTTTCAGCGGGTGTAGTCTCCAGTTCGGCAGGTCCATATCGTCAGGGCCCTTTGCTACGTCCAACCTCGCTAACTGTAGGTGCAAGCGGGTTTCGTGTTGTGCCTGAATGCCTGACTTGTTGCCCGTTTCAAAAAAGGCTTTGAGTCCCTTGTGCCGAAATGTCTTAATCATGGTGGCAGTATAGCGATGGTTTCAGAATAGTAAAGCAATGCTATACGGCGTCACGACTATTTCACCATGCGCAAGCTCGGTCTTGCCTGTTCGGGCTCAAACTCGATGCCGGCCTGTTCCAGAATCCACGCCTCATATTTGCCGTGCCAGACGGCCAGCAGTTCCAGCGGTCGGTTGATGTAATGCTTTTCGGCGGTGGCGTTGGGCGCGTGCCCCATGATTTGAGCCACCACCCCTTTCGGCATTTCCACCCATTCGGCCAGGCTGCCAAAGGTTCTGCGCAAGCCGTGCAAGGTTACAGGTCTAGCAGGGCAATCGCGCTATCTATTCCCTTCTCGCTCTAAAAACATCTACTATGATATGAATGAAATTACCAATTTATCAATCAGTTATGTCGTTTCATGGTGACTTTTCTTTGGAGCAAGAAGGGAATAGCCCTTGACAGGGAGTAAGGCTATAGTATCGGCTTTTTGAGTATGAACCGTCTGTTGCCTGATCCGCGCCCCTATTTTGCCGACCTGGACGATCCCCGCCGGGAGACCAAGAACAAGCTGCACAAGCTCGGAGACATTGTCATGCTCGTGTTCTGCTGCGTGTTGAGCGGAATCGAGGACTGGGTGGGCATGGAGGATTTCGCCCTGGAAAAGGAGGCGTGGTTCCGGGAGTTTCTCGAGTTGCCGAACGGCATCCCGTCTCACGACACGCTCGGCGACGTGATGGGCCGATTGAAGCCCGACGCGTTCACGGAAGCATTCCTGAATGGGGTGCGGGCCGCGCTGCCCAGTTTGTCGGACGAGCAGATATGCGTGCAAGCGGCTGCGCGGCAGTCGCGTGGGCGACGGCGCGGTTCATCGGGTCAGCGCCTACGCCGCCAAAGCCCGGCTGGTGTTGGCGCAAAAAACGGTGGCGGACAAGGCGAACGAGATCGTGGCCATCCCGGAGGTGCTGTCGATGCTGGAATTGAAGGGGGCGGTCGTGACGATGGACGCGTCGGTGACAAGACCCGCACGGAATGCCGCTATTACCTGTGCTCGTTCGCCGACCTGGGACGTTTTGCCGAGGCGGCACGGGGCCACTGGGGGATCGAGAACGG
>JAQTSI010000163.1 GCA_028711365.1 Methylococcaceae bacterium | reverse complement strand
GGATAGCCTGAAAGCCTTAGCTAATCTGGTTTTAGCACGCAACCAGGTGCGCAACCGTCACGCAACCAAGACCGAAAAACCACGCAACTTTGACCCCGAAAAAACACCCCAAAAGTTGCATGAAATTGCAGCAGAGTTGCGCGAAGTTGCGCACACCAATGAGGGCAAAATCACCACACAACACGATCCGGTAGGCATAAATGCCCTGGCGCAAACTATTGCGGATGAGTGCGGTACCACCGCCGAGCAAGCCCTTTCAATGTTGGACAGCGACGACTGCAGAGACATTGAGAACGGCGACCAGGGCTTGCTCGCATCCTGGAAAGGCTTCGTCGGGCTGGCTCAACGGCAGCGCATACCCGATGACCTGCCCGAATCCGAGCTATCCGTCACTGGCGAACTGTGGGCTTTGTTGCGCACACCCGCAGGCGGAATTGTTCGGGTCCGAGCGCGAGACGCATCCCACCTGGACTATTTGCGGAAACTGAATCGGCCCAGGCGCACAAACCGATAGGAGTCACAGCTATGATCGACGCATTAACCAGCGGAAATTTGATCCGCGATCCTTCAATCAAGAGCGGGCAGAGCGGCAAACCCTTTTGCAACTTTCTATTGTCGGTTCCTGTGGGCGAAGAGCAACCAGTCATCGTATCGGGCATTGCTTTTGGTGAGACAGCCGAGAAGATAGGCCGACTGAGAAAAGGCGATGCCCTTGCCGTCACCGGCGCACTGAAGCCGTCCACTTGGCTAGACAAGGCGACCAGCGAGACTCGGCATGGGCTGAATGTCACTGTGGTGGCCTGTCTGAGCGCATACGACGCAAGGAAAAGGCGGGGCAGTACAGATACGTCGGCAGCCGGCAAACCCCGCCCCAAAGAGGAAAATGCGGGTTTCAATGATGATCTTGGATTCTGAAGCCACTGTTAGAACAACGACTGGAGCAAAGACTGGAGCGAAAACAATGGCATTTCAAAAAGGCATATCCGGCAACCCCAAAGGCCGACCACCCGGAACCACCCTGGCGAGCCGGTTGCGTAAAATGATGACGACTGAACTGGATGACATCCTCGAGGCCATGGCGGAGAAAGCGAAGAGCGGCGACACTGCGGCGGCATCCTTGCTGCTGTCTCGCGTCGTGCCAGTGATCAAACCGATTCAGGAACCCATCAAAATCGACCTTGCCGGCGAAAGCTTGACCGACAAGGCGGCATCCATTCTGAACGCTGTATCCACTGGAACCCTGTCAGCAATGGATGGGAAGGCGCTTTTGGATAGCCTTGGCGCGGTTGCCAAAATCATCGAAATCGACGACCTGATAAAACGAGTTCAAGCTCTTGAGGAACGTAAATGAATTTACAAAGCAGAATTTCGAAACTGGAAGAACGGCATGGATCGCCTTACGCAAACCTGAGCCCGGGCGAGATACGGGCAAAGCTCGAGGAATTGAAGAAAATTGCGCTTGAAGTCCTTACTCCGAAGGAACACGCCGAAATGATGGCTTGGATCGAACATCAATGCGCAGCTACGGAGTGACGTTTCAACTGCGTTTCATTTTCCTCTAAGAAGACGAAATTCGCCCTCCCGGCAACTCGCGTGCTAGAGGCAATACCAAAATCGTCCGCCCATTCGAGGCGGATTTTTGTTGGCGGACGGGCGATACGAGCGACGGATTTTTGTTGGCGAACTTGGTGATGCCGTAGCACCGAAAAGCAGTTTGGGGACATGAGATTCATCCAATTCATGTCCCCGGCATGTCCCCAAGAAAAAAGGCTTACCGGATGAAACCGTGTAAGCCTTTGTTTTTATTGGTGCCCAGGGGCGGAATCGAACCACCGACACGGGGATTTTCAGTCCTATATACAGAATGTAAAGCCCTTTAAGTACAGCAAAGGAAAACTCATATCACATTGATTTTATGCAAATGAGCCCCTCATGTCCTTGCATATCCTTCAGTGAATTTCTATACTCGCCTCTACATTACCTCTACACGGATCCGAGGACATCTACATGAGCGTCGAGCACCTAGAATTGACCACACACCTCTGTGAAACGGCTACCCCGCCAGCTGTCGGACAGCGATTTATACGCGACACCTTTGTTAGAGGCCTGGCATTACGGATAACAAGCACAGGGAGCAAAGCCTTCATTGTTGAGACCTGGGTCAACGGAAGATCGCGGCGGACGACGCTAGGAAAGTTCCCGGCCCTATCCTTACCCAAGGCTCAAAAGCTGGCCAAGGAACTTATTGGCAAATTTGCAGCCGGGACCGATGTCGTACTAGAAAAGCGAAAACAGAAAGCTCTGGATATCGCATTGCAGCAAGTTTTCGATGAGTTTTTGGCAAGCCGGAAGAACTTAAAAAGCCTCACGATCAAGGACATGAATCGGGCTTTTCGTGAAACCTTCCCGGATTGGCTGAACATGCCGCTCAGAAAGATTACACCCAAAATGGTCGAAGCACGTCATCGCCTACACGGAGAGAATCACAGTGAAGCAAGGGCCAATTTAGCGATGCGCTACCTGAGGGCGGTCTTCAATTTCGCTATGGCAGCCTATCTAGACGAGGAAGACCAGCCTCTGATAACCGTCAACCCGGTGAAAAGGCTGTCGCAGACCAAAGCTTGGTATCGGGTCGATAGGCGCCAGACGGTCATCAAACCTCATGAGCTGGGGCCTTGGATCAAGGCAGTCCTGGGGTTGCCCGGTGTGGACATCCGCGACTATTTCATGGTCGTATTGCTTACTGGGATGCGCAGGCAGGAGGCCTTGAATTTGACTTGGGGTAAAGTAGATCTCGTCGGTAAGACCTTCACAATAGTGGATCCGAAGAACTCTAAAGACCATACCCTTCCACTAAGCGATTACCTCCGTGAACTGTTCACCCGGCGCAAGGCAGTAGCCGTTTCGGATTATGTCTTCGCAGACTCGGCAGGTCGTAGAATTTCGAATTTCCGCTATGCCATAGCGAGGGTGGAGAATGAATCTGGGGTTTCGTTTTGTACTCACGATTTGCGACGAAGTTTTGCCACCATCGCCGAAAGCTTGGACATTCCCGCCTATGCGCTCAAGCGGCTGTTGAACCATGCCAACGGCGCGGACGTAACAGCCGGTTACATCGTGGCGAACGTGGAGCGTCTGCGCGAACCCATGCAGAAAATCACCGACTACGTTTTGAAGGCGGCGGGGATCAAGGAAACCGCTGAGGTAATCCAACTCAAGCAAGCAAGAAGTTAGACACCGTACCTCATGCCCACGCACCGCCGCTTTTCTCGACGTCCCATAACCTACCTCTCGTTGAAAGAGCTGGCTCATCAACCTACGCCCGCTTAATCTCCTCTCGCGACTGTGCCCAATCCGCCAGTCGCATCACCGTTTCGAGATAAGCCAGGCCCCAATAACCGAACCTTTCCTGCAATTCGGAAAATAACGAAGGCCATTCCTCTCCTCCACTGGCCCGCCATAATTGCGGATCGGGTTGAGCGGGCAGGCAAGGCCGACCACGCCCATGGTGAGTTCCGATCAGGTAGCGTTCCAAGTCGGTGGCTTGGGAGACATTCGCCAAGCTTCGCATTTCATGCCGCCAGCCTCGCGGCAATCCAGTGGCTCGCCAGGCCGCCTTAACCTGAGTCTCTGTGCGATTGACCGACTTGGCCAAGATCTTGCCGTCTTCACCCATGGCGGCCTGCCAGCGCTCGTCGGCTTTGCCGATGTCATGCCACCCCCCCGCCCTTTCACAAGCTATCGCCAGTTCACCGGACAACCTACCGGCGTACTGTCTGGCCTTGGCGGCAACGCCATGCGAATGGTCGCTCAGCAATACCCTTGTCCCACCAGACTGCTCGGGGCTAGGCGCGCCTCGAAGCATGAGGACGCCTCCGGGATATTCGACCAGTCGCCAGTTACCTTCAGGCTCGATGCCATGAGCCAGGAGTAGTTCCTCATCCGTCAGTTCCTCGTTCCGCCAGCGGGCAATGACCTCTGCATCGGTGAGTCTGGTCCGGTGCTCGTTATCGGCTAGATCATCGACCTGAGCGTGGACATCCGGGATATCCGGCGCCCAGCCCCAACGGTCGCAGTTGCCATAGGACGCAGGCAAGACGACCGAATCGCCAGCCTTGACCCCCATTCGCCCGAATGCTATCCGCACCTCGTCGCCATCCCATTTCGCAATGGGCGTATCAGTATGGTGCTCCAGCAGCCAGCTTGATAATTCCCAAACTGGCAGGGTCAGAATTTCGTTGGCGGCCGGTGGGATTGCATCCAGGTAGTCGTTCCATTCCGCTGGATCAACCGGCAAGTCTGTCCGCCAAAGCACCGAGCATTCCGCTTTGTGGCTCCAGCCATGCAGCCAAGGCGCCAGGTCGATGTCATGTTTCACCGACGTTTGGGCCATCACAGTGACATCCGTGCTGCCCAGCATTGGAAATTTAGGTGCTATTTCCCGCGGGCGCTCAATGCCCCGCAGGGCCATCGGGGCGAGGTTCGCGTCTTTGTTCTTGCCCTTGCCGGTCAGCCGCTCCTTAAGCCACTTCCAAGCAACTTTTACATCCTTGCCGTAAATAGGGTCTTCCTTGTCCTCGCTCTTTGCATCTGCCTTGGCACGCACTACCACCAGCCGCGCGAAATCGAGTTCACCGGTCCGGTTCAGACGCCCCACCCGTTGGAGAATGGCGCTTATCGACGCGCATTCGGTCACCATTGCATCGAAGTCAAGGTCGGCGCCTACCTCGATGGTCTGGGTGGCCACCACGTACAAAGGCTTCCGGCCCTTGGCCCTGGAACCCGCTTCGATCCTGGGCAGATATTCAGCCAGGAGGCGATCCCGATCTGCAGGGCGCACCCGGCCAGTCAGTAGGGCGGTTTCGCCTTCCTGACTTAATATGCGGAATACCTTGCGTGCCGTGCGCACCCGGTTACAGACCACGGCCACCACTTCGCCCCCTCCAGCCCGAAGCTCTACCGCCTCGGCCGCCAGGCGCTTCGCCAGGTCTCTAGCTTCGCATTCTACAAGGGTAACGAGCTTGGGGGCGGAAAGACGCCTGAGTAGTGGGGGATGGGCGTGATCATCTTCGTCCAGGGTAAAGCCGAGATCGCCATGGGGTGTTGCCGAAACCTGGATAACTCGCCACGGGAGGCCTAATTTATCGCCCCGAAGCTTGCCAATGGCATCAAGCGTGGAAGCAAACGGTACAGAAATCTGCGCCTCGTCCAGTACTATCAAGGCATCGTTGCCCGCCAGACCCGCGTGGATCGGGGCAGCGTAGCGAGAGCTTCCGTAGGCGCCGAACAGCAGTCGGGAGCCCAACTGATCGACCGTAGTGGTAATGACCGCGGGTGCGATTGGATCGGTTACGCCGAAATCGCTCAGATCCATGCCTCCATGCAGCGCTGCCAACTGCAAGCCGGGAAGCACATTCAACAGGTCTTGCGCGGACTTGGCGATGGCATCCACCACCAACTGCCGATCCACGCACCAGTAAAGACGGCGCGGGGTATTCGCCAGACCGGTGACGATGGCCCATGCCCAGATGTCCAGCATCGTCGACTTGCCGGCGCCGGTGGGCAGGGAGATCGTTTCCGGCCAGACATTATTGGCGATATCGGTGGCTAGGCGCTTCTGCCAAGGGTAAGGCTCGCGGTCGCGGAGTAGCCGGTAGAATGTAGTGAAGGTGTTTGTCATTTTGTTATTTTACGGGTGCTTGGTACGTGTCGCCCTCGGAAAAGGGCGAAGTAACGTGATCGTTCATGGGGTGACTCCGGTCTGATCCGAAACCTTCAACGTATCGCCCTCCGAAAAGGGCGAAGTAACCCACACTGGACGCGGTGACGGTGGTAGTGTATTGAGCCTTCAACGTATCGCCCTCCGAAAAGGGCGAAGTAACCGCCTTTAGATCGCTGAGTTGTTTTTCCAGATTGGCCTTCAACGTATCGCCCTCCGAAAAGGGCGAAGTAACCATACGTTTGTGGTCGCAGTCGATCATCTCCAATGCCTTCAACGTATCGCCCTCCGAAAAGGGCGAAGTAACCACCCTCAAGCAACTGCTGACCGGGGAGGCATTGCCTTCAACGTATCGCCCTCCGAAAAGGGCGAAGTAACTTGCCGGTGAGGTACGACCGAGTTTTTTATGGCCCTTCAACGTATCGCCCTCCGAAAAGGGCGAAGTAACGCCTCTGCCGTAACGCTGATCTTGGTAGGAATGGCCCTTCAACGTATCGCCCTCCGAAAAGGGCGAAGTAACACCGCCATCCGTTGCGGTTTTCAGCGAGTCGCGAACGCCTTCAACGTATCGCCCTCCGAAAAGGGCGAAGTAACGCGGCTGTTCCATTTTCCCACCACACGGTCCACGCCTTCAACGTATCGCCCTCCGAAAAGGGCGAAGTAACAGATTTCATGAGTGCTCTTCATAATGTTTTTGTAGCCTTCAACGTATCGCCCTCCGAAAAGGGCGAAGTAACGAATTGCTCACGAAACTTTCGCCCGTAGATCGATCCTTCAACGTATCGCCCTCCGAAAAGGGCGAAGTAACTCGAGGTCGCTAGTGCCAGTACTTTCGTGAATTCTCCTTCAACGTATCGCCCTCCGAAAAGGGCGAAGTAACTTCGCTCATGGATTATTTTCCACCCGCGTGAGCACCTTCAACGTATCGCCCTCCGAAAAGGGCGAAGTAACCTCTGCTCGATGCCTGCCTGGTGACTGGATTTAACCTTCAACGTATCGCCCTCCGAAAAGGGCGAAGTAACAGGATGGCATTGTCAAAGACGCCGCGCCCAATCTCCTTCAACGTATCGCCCTCCGAAAAGGGCGAAGTAACGCCGAGGGCATCATCACCTTCGGCACCAATAGCCCCCTTCAACGTATCGCCCTCCGAAAAGGGCGAAGTAACTCTCTTCTTCGCATCCCGCTCCACAAGAGGAGTCCAACATCCAAAAGCGCGAACCTACCTTGATCAGACTACCAGGATCACATACGTAAACTCAGTTTCCTGTTTTTTCTCGGTTTACACACTGCGCGAACCTACGCCATAGTTGCCATCGCTTGAGATCCGCGCCGCCGGGTACAGATAGCCGAAACTCGCATTTCTGCCCACCCTGCAGCACCACCGGCTCCATCCCTGCATTTCCAGTTCCGCGTCCCGCATATCCGGTGCTGCCAGAAGCATTTGTCTCAAGCTCCCTAAGCCAACAGGCCGATGGGGCAGAACCCAAGCAAGCTCGCTTGATGTTCCACCCAGCCACCTGGCGGGAAACAACGGCATCGCTTCGAACGCAAACAGGTTGGCCAGCGCCATAGTCGCGTGGGGGGCTGAACTAGGGGATTTGCCGCCGGTAATGGTTGCGCCGGAGCGCACCGCGCCCGGATCGAAGCCCAAACCGGATAACCGGTCGGCATAATCCCAGGGTTCGATGAGTGTGCGCCGCAATGCCTGCTCGATAGGCTGGCTATGGACATGCTTGATGATGGCCCTCACTACGGAAAAGAGCTTTTGTCCACCTGCCGTCATGTCCAACTTGGTTTCCTCTACCTTATCAGGAGCTTCCAGCCAGAAAGCCTGAAGCCATGGATGATGGTTGGGGTCGGCCATCAATTCCTGGTAACGGGTAAATTTTTTTACCGAATCGGCCCAGTTCAGTTCCGGTCGCTTTTCGTCGAGGCGGTTCTTGATTACGCCGCACAGCATCTCGAATTCGACCCCATGTAGCTCAGCATGGACACCATCCCTCCAGGCCAGTTTGGCGGGGATGTCCGCTTCGGCTAGCACACGTAGCAGTCCGAAGGATGCGAACACGGCTTGTGGATTGGCGGGGATCAGGGCAGTCAATTCGATCATGCCGTTTTACCTATCCAATCGGACGGAACAGCCCAAGGCAAAAATACCGCTCGGCTCCGCACAGCACGGGTCCGGAAACGGGTTCGGCAAACTCAACCAGGGCATGTATGCGTGGGTTGGCGCTTCTTCTGGCGCGGATCTCACCCGCACGGACTCCGCCGATAAGAGAGCACACCGCCGAGTGAATCACTTGCGCCGGCTTGGGATATCCAGAGCGGATCAACGCGGTTTTCACAGCTCGGCTCCGATCGGCATCCCCCGCCTTATAGTCCAGCACCACCGGAGTCGCCGTGGCCCACACCGTCGCCGGCCTCGCCCATGTTCCATAAGCAAGTGCGGCCTGATGGCTCCGTGGAACTCCGACCGGAATACGCCTGCCGCCGCAGGAGATTTCCCGCACATCTAAAAGGACCTTGCGAAGCTGATGCTCTGCTTCGGCATCGATGTCCTTGGGCAACCAGACCCCGACCCCGATTAGCCGCCCATCTGCATGTGGGTGGGCCACATTGGGCAATGCCGCCCAGGCGACATGCATCTGCCGCTCGTGTCCATGCACCTGCGGGTGCGCATCATCCCCCAGTGCGGCCAACACCGCGCGGCGCAGGGCGTCGGCCAGCCAGGCCGTGTGGCGCATGTCCACCGGGGCGCCAACCCGCAGAGCCAGTAGTTCGCCCCAAGGCGCCGGCCACGGACCAGGCGGTTCCAAGTCGAGTTTACGGTACCGCGTATGCAGATCTGGAAGCGCGGTCGCCCGCCCGGCCTGGAAATCACGTTCGAGGGTCTCGTAACGCCCGGGCTGCGAGACTCGTACCGATTGATCGCCTCGTGAATCCGGTATCCAGTTTGGAGCCGGCGCGGCGTCGGCGGGAAGGATCGATCCGATGACCAGGCTCTCGCCGCGTCCCAGCCGATACAGATGTCCCACTGCCGTCATAATGCCTTGAACTGCATCCCCGGGAACCGGCCAGTGATAAACCAATTGACCATAAGGAACAATCTCGTGGGCTATTTGGGCGCTGTACTCTGTCGGGATGAATGGGTAGCTCGGGCTGTGCGCATTGGGCACCATGGGCGAGTGCGTCGGGTAACGGTCGGCGTCAGGCACGGTCATGGAAGGAGCAGTGCCTTCCAGTGTTCTGACAGCCTGTAGAACAGCTTCTCCCAGGTGGAATTCGTTAGCCGCCGCTATTAGGGCCGCATAAAGCCTGGCCGGCGCCGGTGGCCATTCGGCTTGCATGGAATTATATGGATCGGACAAGTAGGCAGCACCGATCAGGAACTCTATAGAAATGGATAGAGTCTGCATTGATCCTTCCCGGTGATTATTCCTCTTGTTCCTCGCCGACTGAATTGGCAATGGCGTGAATCAGTCCGTCGCTTGCGACGACTTGGAGAGGAATCTGATTCCAACCCAGTCCGTACTGATCAAGCTTGGCGATGGCGTTTTTCAACACCTTCTTGGCGTCGTCGGCCTTGATCTCGATTTCAGAGTCCCCGTCCAGACCTCTACGGACCAGCCAGGCCATGCGGGTCGGAACCAAATCGCACCCTGACCGCAACGGCAACCCTTGCTCGACGGCTTGGGCCACCGCGTATACCGCAAGTGCGGCGAGCGCCGCGCACGCCGCCAGATCGCGTTCGGTCGACTTGCCCTTGTCGGTTGGGAAATGGTATTTGCGCATCGCGCCCAAGTGGATGGCGCCGGTCAGGTGAATGGAGGTCACATCCACCCCATCCTTATCGGTGGAAGCCGGAACGGAACCATACCCCGCTTCGCTGGGTTTGCCGTTTTTTCCGAACACGACGGGATTTTTCTTGCCATCCTTGGTGGTGGTGGTCTCGGCTTCGTCAGGATTCAGGGCCAACATTCCATCCGGGCGCTTGTACATCGTGCCGGCGGAATCGTTGACGCCCAGCGCATCGGTTTTCTGCGCGCCACCGGGACGCGTCTGGGCGCCTACACCATAGATACGACCGGATATCAACCGCGGATAACGGGCTACCAGGGCGCCGCCTCCCGTGTGGCTATCCCAGGCCCCGAACAGAAGGGACTCGGGCGAGTGGATGAACACCTGGGTGGCATCTTCCGGGCGGGCGCGACGTATCTCGGTGCCTACAGAATCGGCAAAAAACGGCTTTTCCCCCAGCAGGGAATCGCGAAGATAGGCATCGAAAATACGGTGCGCCAAAGCCCGACTGTTGACCAAAACCGTACCATCCGGCTTGACCACGTCGATGCTCGGCGTGAGGGCGGCCGCAGTGATGATTTCTTCCAAGCGGTTCGCCCAGGATTGAGGCGAATCCAGACGAACTTCGCCACGCTCGCTGATTAAGTAGCGAGATGGGGCGTGATCTTTCAAGGGGGCGTAGGTTGGCGGAACAACGCGGAAGACCTCGGTTTCAGGCATGACATCGACGGGTACGAGATCGGCGGCATAGGTCAGTGCTATAGACCGGCCAACAATCTCAGTCAAAGAGGAGTAATCGAGTGGCATACATTGTCCTCCTAAATAATTAGGGCTTTTCCTCGAGGGTGTATGGTCGCCGGTCAGCGCAACATTGTGCACTGCGACGGTCGTACTCAACCGCGACAACACCTCGCGCGAGGTATAGTCGATCCCCGCCAGGAAGTGGATGATCCGATCATGGCTGACCTCATCTTCCAGCCGTTGGGACAACCCCTTGCGGTGTTAACAGCGAACAAACTGATTCGACAGTCGCTGCCCAGCTTAAGAGAGGACTTTTCAGGGCGCTCGTCTCAGTCGAACCGATCAACAGAGATCACCTGATAACTATAGCAACTGTCGAGCGTAACATCTGTCAGCTTAAGAAAAAGCCGCATCCGGTCCAACGAGACGGTCGTCAAAAAACACCCCAATTACCGACCCTCTCGAAATAATTATGCGACATCGCTTCGTTTATGTCTTCCTGTCGTTCCGTTTCTCAAATTTCCCCTAAAACATGATGCCGGGCACCGCTTAGAAAGCGCAGGATACCGCCTCAAGGACGAGTCAGGCTCAAACACGGTTTCCCCGAATTCTTCGGACAATCGAACATTCATTTTAGGTTCTCTGGGAACTTGCATGGTTGATAAGTCATTGAATCCTAAGCAAACTGTACATATCCCCCGAGATCAAGGCTAAGGCGCTGAAACAGGTGAATCCGGTTGAATACCCCATAACACCGCCCCAA
>JAQTSI010000162.1 GCA_028711365.1 Methylococcaceae bacterium | reverse complement strand
GTAAAATACCGCTTGATCGTCCAGGCCGCCGTGCTTTTGCCCATATCCTTGGTGTTATTGACGATTTTTGTCTATGTGCTGCATCAGCCTTTGCGACAGATGGATCATGTCATCAGGACGCTGGGGGCGGGTAATTTCACCCATCCCATTCGGGTTTACGGGCCTAGGGATCTGGAGTTTCTGGGCGAACGCCTGGAATGGTTGCGTACCCGTTTGAACGATTTGGAAATGGCCAAGCAGGGTTTCATGCGCAATGTTTCCCATGAAATCAAGACCCCCTTGGCGACGATCCACGAAGGCACGGATTTGCTGCTGGATGAAGTCGTGGGCGAGTTGAATCAGGAGCAGCGGGACATCGCGCGAATTCTGGCCAACAGCACCAAGAAACTGGATGCACTGATCGTGGAACTGATTCATTACAGCCAGCTCAATGCCCGTATGGAATATCAAAAGTTTGTGCTGGTCGACATGCGCCAGTTGATGTCCTCCTTGATCGACGAATATCAGCTCCAGTTCCGCTCCAAGTCGATTACCACGGCGGAATCGCTCGAAGCGGTGGAAATCATGGGGAGCCGGGAGCAACTGCATGCGATTTTCGATAATTTGTTGTCCAATGCGACCAAGTACTCGCCGCCGGGAGGCGAAATCCGCATCGGTTTGCGCAAGGAAGGGGGACACATGGAATTGGAGATCGAGGACGATGGCCCGGGAATCGATCCGGACGAACGCGCCCATGTGTTCGAGCCTTTCTTCCAGGGCCGTGCGGCCCGCGAATTCGGCGTCAAGGGGACGGGGTTCGGGCTCGCCATCGTCGCCGAGTGCGTGGCAAGCCATCATGGCAAGGTGGAAGTGCTTGGGTCCGCCGAGGATGACGCCGGGGCCCGCATTCGGGTACGGTTGCCCCTATCTTAGATCTGGCTTGGGGTTTTTCCATAGAATCAAGCGTGAAATCAAAGACGACATGAGTGAATTACATAAACGCATCCTGCTGGTGGATGACGATGGGGACCTGCTGCGTTTGTTGAGTTTGAGGTTGACTGCCGCAGGATTCGAAGTGGATACCGCAATCAGTGGGATGACGGCCTTATCGCGCGTGGCGGGCTTTCGACCCCATGTCGTGGTGACCGATCTGCGCATGGACGGAATGGATGGCATGGCTTTGTTCGATGCCCTGCACGATCGCTATCCGACCCTGCCGCTCATCATCATGACCGCCCATGGCACCATCCGAGACGCGGTAACCGCCACCAAGCGCGGTGTTTTCGGTTTTCTCACCAAGCCGGTGGACAAGAGCGAGTTGATCAAACAGGTGGAAGAGGCCCTGCGGATCGGCATCAACGATAGCGAATACCAGTCTTTCGGGCTTTGGCGTGAAAAAATCATTACCCAGAGCGCGCTGATGGAGGAGTTGCTCAATCAGGCTCAGCGGGTGGCGCAAAGCAAAGCCAGCGTGTTCATCAGCGGGGATAGCGGCACCGGCAAGGAGTTGCTGGCCAAGGCCATCCACGAGGCCAGTAGTCGCAGCGCAGGGCCCTTCGTGGCGGTCAATTGCAGCGCCATTCCCGAAACCTTGTTCGAGTCGGAGTTGTTTGGCCACAAGAAAGGCGCTTTCACCGGCGCGATCCGCGACCATGAAGGATTGTTCCGTGCCGCGAACGGCGGCACCCTTTTTCTGGATGAGATCGGCGACATGCCGAAATCGGTTCAGGTCAAGTTGTTGCGCGCCTTGCAGGAGATGAAGGTGCGTCCGGTTGGCGGCAACAAGGATGAGGAGGTGGATGTGCGGATCATCTCCGCCACTCACACCGATCTGGAAAAAGCCATGCGGGAAGGCAGCTTTCGCGAGGACTTGTACTATCGGCTCAATGTGGTGAGTTTTCATATTCCCTCCCTGTCCCAGCGCCCGGGCGATATTCCCCTTCTGGTCCAATCTTTCCTGCGCGATCTGGCCGGGGTTTACGGGGATCGGGTCAGGGGCTTCTCGGCGGAGGCGATGGAATGCCTGGTGAAATTCGATTGGCCCGGCAATGTGCGGCAACTGCGCAACGTCGTGGAGCAATGCGTCGCCCTCTCCAACACGCCGCTGATCCCTTTGAGTTTCTTGCAGCGTGCACTGAAGGACGAGCCGACCCAATTCATGTCCTTGCAGGATGCGAGGGACAAATTCGAGCGCGAATACCTGATCCGCCTGCTGCAAATGACCTGCGGCAACGTGACCCAGGCGGCGAAGCTGGCCAAGCGCAACCGCACCGAATTCTACCGGTTGCTCGGTCGACATGGCATGAATGCTTCCTTGTTCAAAACGACGGTTTGATTCGATCTGGTTTTATCTTTAGGTTCAAAGTTCATGAACGATCCCCTTCCATTCATTAGCGGTCCTTTGGGTAGCATGGCCTGTTTGCTGCGTGGCCTCAAGATGTTGGGGCAGCCTGGCTTGCGCCATTTTCTGTGGGCGCCGTTGCTGGTCAATCTGGTGCTTTATTCCCTGGGGTTCTGGGCCGCCGGCCATTACTTTTCTGCGGCGATGGAGCACTGGTCCTTGCCGGCTTGGCTGGACTGGTTGCACTGGTTGTTATGGCCGCTATTCGCCTTGATGTTATTCATCATCACGTTTTTTACATTCACCCTGATGGCCAACCTCGTCGCCTCACCGTTTTACGGACCCTTGGCTGAAAAAGTGCGCAAGACATTGGGGTTGACCTCCTCCCGGCCGGAACGCGATCCTTCGCCATTCGGGGAACTGGCCGCCGGCTTCGGTTCGGAGTTGCGGCGCATGGGGTATTTCGCCTGGCGCGCTTTGCCTTTGATCATTCTTTCCCTGATTCCCGGCCTGAATATCGTCGCGGCATTTTTGTGGGTGCTGTTTGGGGCCTGGAGCCTTTCTCTGGAATACCTGGCTTATCCGTTGGAGGCACAAGGAATGCTGTTTCCACAGCAGAGGGAACTGGCCAAATCGCGCCGGTTGGAAACCCTGGCGTTCGGGGGAGCGGTCATGCTGGGCTTGAGTATCCCTCTAGTGAATATCCTGATTCCTCCCGCCGCCGTGATCGGCGCGACCTTATATCTCGCCGGGCGGCAAGTGGAATGGCCGGTTAAGGATAAGGCATCGGTTTCTTGACGGCCTGCCGGCTATAATTAACCCTTCCCATAAAAAAGGGCATCGATGAAGATAGAAACCCTATGTTTTGCGCTTCTGTTCGGCTTGCTACAAAACCCGGTCATGGCCGATGATCATCCGGAATTGACTCCCGCCGACGAGGCCTATTCGGCGGAGAAATATGATGAGGCCGCCAGGTTATACCGCAGGGATGCGGAATTGGGCGTCATCGCGGCGCAGGTGAATCTCGCCATCCTCTACCTGGATGGACTGGGTGTCGGACGGGATGACAAGCAGGCCGCAGTCTGGTTTCTCCGCGCCGCGGAGCAGGGCAATCAGGAGGCGCAACATAACCTCGGTCTTCTCTATCAGGAAGGTAGAGGCGTCGCCCAAAACGCCGTCGAAGCCGACAAATGGTTCAACATCGCCGGATCGACCAGTCAATCCGAAGCGATCGAAAGAAAAATGAACCAGGAACAAATCGCCGAGGCCAAAAAGTTGGCTAGCGAGTGGATTTCAAGCTTCAACCAAAAACGCTCCAGCCGATAAAGCCGGTACAAATTTAAGCGGGGACTCACTTTATGAAAACCCTGATCAAAAATCCACGCACGCGAAGGATGGGATCTGCGGTTCTTATGGTGCTGGGCGGGGTGCTGTTTTTCCTGGCTCCGGAAGGCATGCTGTTCGGCTGGATCTTCATCGCGTTGGGCGTAGCGCTGGAAATCGCCGGCACCACATTGGGACATCGTGGCCCGCATTGATTGATCCTGCGCGCCCGCAGGCGCCGCACAGCAGTTGGAAACCGGTTCAAAGCCTCAGGAGGCTCTCAGCCGGCTTGAGCGCGGCCGATGGCGAAATATTCGAATTTTTCCGCTTTCATCCGCGCCGGATCGTAAAGATTGCGGCCGTCGAAGATGGCGGGCCGGGTCAGCGTCGATCGAATGTGATCGAAATCGGGGCTTCTAAACAGGTTCCATTCGGTCACGATGGCCAAGACATCGGAGCCCTTCAAAGCCGCTTCGGGGCTGTCGCATAACACCAAATCCGCCCGCTCGCCGTAGATCCGCCGGGCTTCGTGCATGGCCACCGGATCGAAGGCTTTGACAGTGGCGCCTTCCGCCCACAAAGCTTCCATCAGTACCCGGCTGGGCGCATCGCGCATATCGTCGGTATTGGGTTTGAACGCCAGGCCCCAGAGGGCGATGGATTTGCCTTTCAGGTCGCCGCCGAAATAGGCTTTGATATTCTCGAACAGTTTCTGTTTCTGCCGGTTGTTGACCGCTTCGACCGCCGACAACAACTCGGCTTTGTAACCCACGTCGCGGGCCGTGTATTCCAGGGCCTTGACGTCCTTGGGGAAGCAGGAGCCGCCGTAGCCACAGCCCGGATAGATGAAATGGTAGCCGATGCGAGGGTCAGAGCCGATGCCGACGCGCACTTTCTCGATGTCGGCGCCCAGGCGCTCGGCCAGATTGGCCAGTTCGTTCATGAAGCTGATCTTGGTGGCCAGCATGGCGTTGGCGGCGTATTTGGTCAGTTCGGCGGAACGGATGTCGATGCAGACCATGCGGTCGTGATTGCGGTTGAAGGGAGCGTAGAGCGCGCGCAGCAATTCGGTGGTGCGGGGATTGTCGGTGCCGACGACGATGCGGTCGGGTTTCATGAAATCCTCGATGGCTGCTCCTTCCTTGAGAAACTCGGGATTGGAGACGACATCGAATTCCACTCTCGCGCCTTTTTCTTGCTGTACGGCATTGATCGCGGCGCGGACCTTATCGGCGGTACCCACCGGCACGGTCGATTTGTTGACGACGATGCGGTATTCTCCCAGCCGCTCGGCGATACTCCGCGCCACGGCCAACACATATTGCAGATCGGCCGATCCGTCCTCGTCCGGAGGAGTGCCGACGGCGATGAACTGAAACAAACCATGATCCACCGCCAGATCGATGTCGGTGGTGAAACGCAAGCGCTGGGATGCCATGTTGCGCTGGATGATGGCGTCCAGGCCGGGTTCATGGATCGGTACCTCGCCCCGGTTCAAACGCTCGATCTTGCCGGCGTCGATATCGATGCAGACCACGTCATTGCCTACCTCCGCCAGACAAGCACCGGTCACCAATCCCACATAGCCGGAACCAAATACGGTTACTTTCATCGCCTTCTTCTCGAAATTTTCAGTATTTCACGGTTTGATTGCAATTACATTTCAGGCAAACGCATTCAGCAGATCATTTTTGATATCCTCGATCGCCTCGAGGCCTACCGCTATCCGCACCAAGCTCTCACGGATGCCGGCGGCGGCCCGCTCCTGTTCACTCAAGCGGCCATGGGTGGTGCTGGCCGGATGAGTGATGGTGGTTTTCACGTCCCCCAGGTTGGCGGTGATGGACAACAGGCGGGTGGAATCGATCAGCTTCCAGGCCTCCTCGCGGCCGCCTCTCACCTCGAAACTGACGATGCCGCCGCCAGATCTCTGCTGCTGCTTGGCCAATTCATGCTGGGAATGGGACGGAAGGCCGGGATAGTGCACCCGATCGATCCAGGTTTGAGCCTCCAGCCATTGCGCCAGATCCAAGGCGTTTTCGCCATGGGCGCGCATGCGCAGACTCAAGGTTTCCAAGCCTTTGAGGAACACCCAGGCGTTGAACGGGCTCATGGTCGGACCGCCGGTGCGAAGATAGGGATAGATTTCCTTGTCCAGCAAATCGAGCCCGCCGACGATGGCACCGCCCACGCAGCGCCCCTGGCCATCCAGATATTTGGTGGCCGAGTGGACGACGATGTCGGCGCCCAATTGCAGGGGCTTTTGCAAAGCCGGCGTGAGGAAGCAGTTATCTACCACCAAAAGGCAACCATGGGCATGGGCGATGTCCGCCAGGCGGCGAATGTCGGCGATTTGGGTGAGCGGGTTGGAAGGGGTTTCCAGGAACAGGAAACGCGTTTGCGGGCGGATCGCCTCTTCCCAGGCTTCGTAATCGGTGAGGTCGACGAAGGTGCTGGGAACGCCAAATTTGCCAAAATAATTCTGCAACAGGATGACGGTGTTGCCGAATACCCCTCGCGAGCAGACCACATGATCCCCCGCCTTGAGCAAACCGAAGCCCACTGTGGCGATGGCCGCCATCCCGGAAGCGACGGCGATGCAGCGCTCGCCCCCTTCCAGGGCCGCCAGACGCTGTTCGAAAGCGCGCACGGTGGGGTTGGTGAAGCGGGAATAGATATTGCCCGGCTGTTTCCCGGAAAAACGGGCGGCGGCTTCGGCTGCGCTGTTGAACACGTAGCTGGAGGTTGCGAAGATCGGATCGCTGTGTTCCTGCTCGGGGGTGCGGCTTTGTCCGGCACGAATCGCCAGGGTTTCGAGGTCGTAGGGTTGATAGTCGAGTTCGCTCATGAGGGGCTCATATCCTTAATCCAATGAGGGCGCCTAACGCCTGCGTTCAGCGCCCCGCGCCGCCCGACGGAACTTGAAGACACGGAGGCGCTTCGTGACGCGGGTGCGCTGGAACGGAATGTTAGGCATATTTTCATGATTCAAATTTGCTTCTTGAGATACCAGACTGCCGGATAATGGATTGAAGTGTCCCGGTGCGAATTTCTGAGTGGTTGGGGACGGGAACCGTTATCGTGGTTTCTTCAAGTTGCTTTTGCATGATAACGTGACTGCCGCGTTGACGTACATCAACAAAACCGTGGCGAGCCAGAATGGCGCAAACTTCTTGGCCTGACAGAATCCGTAGCTTACCCAACAGCAATCTCCAATTGCGTTATGTATACTTCTTGGTGAATCCGCTCATGGATTTCTGACGGTGCAGCAGTCTCGAAAAACAATTCAAGAGCTTCTCGAAGATTTTCCCGGGCTTCTTGAACGGTGTCCCCTTGACTGGCAATGTCGAGTTGAGGGCAAAGCGAGACATAACCGCTACCTTCGCGCTCGATAATGGCTGTAAGTTGTTTTAACACTATAATTACTCCAAGTTCAAAAACTTATTTAGTTGCGTTGATATAGAATAGAAATTACTTAAGCAACGCTTTCAACATGCCAAATAGAAGCAAAAGTGATAACAAAGCCTAACGCGCATTATGCATTTCGATGATCGAGTTCGCGCTATCACGCGCGGCTTTGGCGTGGTCGGAACGATGCTCGCCCAGGTGGTCCAGATAATCCTGATTGATGTCGCCGGTCACATATTCATTATTGAAACAGGAAGTGTCGAAACGCGCCACCTTGGGATTGCCTTTTTGCACGGCTTCGATCAGATCCTGCAAATCCTGATAAATCAGCCAGTCGGCGCCCAATTCGGTTTGCACCTCGTCTTCCGTGCGCCCGTGAGCGATCAACTCGTGGGCGGCGGGCATGTCGATGCCATAGACATTGGGATAACGTACCGGCGGCGAGGCCGAGGCAAAAAATACCTGCTTGGCGCCGGCGTCGCGGGCCATCTGGATGATCTGCATGGATGTGGTGCCGCGCACGATGGAGTCGTCCACCAGCAGCACGTTCTTGCCCTTGAATTCCAAATCGATGGCATTGAGTTTTTGGCGCACGGATTTCTTGCGCAACTGTTGGCCCGGCATGATGAAGGTGCGGCCGATGTAGCGGTTTTTGATGAAACCCTCTCGGTACTTCACGCCCAGCCGGTTGGCCAACTGCAATGCGGCGGTGCGGCTGGTGTCGGGGATGGGGATGACCACGTCGATGTCATGTTCGGGGCGCTCGCGCAGGATCTTGTCCGCCAACTTGTCCCCCATGCGCATCCTGGCGCGGTAAACGGAAATGTCGTCGAGTTTGGAATCCGGCCTGGCGAAATAGACATACTCGAAGATGCAGGGGGAATAGATCGGGTTCTCCGCGCATTGGCGGGTGTGCAAGGTTCCGTCCTTTTCCACGGCGATGGCTTCGCCGGGCTCGATGTCGCGGATCAGCTTGAAGCCCAGCACGTCCAGGGCCACGCTCTCCGAGGCGATCATGTATTCCACTGCGCGGTCCGTATGCCTTTCGCCGAACACCAAGGGACGGATGCCGAAGGGATCACGAAAGCCGATGATGCCGAAACCGGTGATCATCGCGACCACGGCATAGGCTCCCCGGCAGCGGCGGTGTACCCCGGCAACCGCCTGGAACACATCTTCCGCCTCGATCTTCAGTTTGCCGATTTTCTGCATTTCATGGGCGAAGATATTGAGCAAGACTTCGGAATCCGAGTCGGTGTTGATATGTCTGCGGTCTTCCTCGAACAGATTGTGTTTGAGGAATTGGGCATTGGTCAGGTTGCCGTTATGGGCCAAAGCGATGCCGTAAGGCGAATTCACGTAGAACGGCTGCGCCTCGGCGGTGCTGGTGCAGCCGGCGGTGGGATAGCGCACATGGGCGATGCCCATGGAGCCGTTCAGGCTGCGCATGTGGCGGGTATTGAACACATCGCGAACCAATCCGCTGTCCTTGCGCAAATGGAAGCGATCATTCTCGCAGGTCACTATGCCTGCCGCATCCTGGCCGCGGTGCTGAAGAACCGTCAGCGCTTCGTAGAGCTCCTGGTTGACGTTCTCGTTGGAAACGATGCCGGCGATGCCACACATTCTTTGAATTACCTTTTAAGTATTGCGGGAGGGAGTTTGACCTGGGAAGCGAAATCGGGAGGAATTTGATCGCGCAACCACAAGGCCAGGGATTGGAAAGAGGGAATCAACTTGGACTGTTTCCACCAGTTATCTTCGGGCAGGGGAGTGAGCCCGGCGAGTAAAACCAGCAAGCAGACGATCAGCGCGCCCCGCGCGATGCCGAAAACGAGTCCCGCCAGGCGGTCGGTCCCATTCAGGCCGGAGGATGACACCAGCTTACCCAGCAGGAAACCCAACATGCCACCCAACAATAAAACGCCGATGAATATCGCCAGGAAGGCCATGACGATGCGCGCCGATGGCAGGGTTACGGCTTGTTCGAGATAGGAAGAAACTTGATGATCATAGCGTAGTCCGAGCCAAATCGCGACGCCCCACAGGGCGAGGGAAAACAGCTCGCGCAATAGGCCGCGGAACAAGCCGACCAGGGCGGAAAGCCCGATCAGACCGATGATGCAATAATCCACCCAGATCAAAGCGGCGAAGTCTGCGTTCAAATCAGTCTCCTCTCACGGCGGTCGACGATGAAACGGTCATTGCCAGAGTCTACTCGAGTCTCACTATCAACGAGGGGAGATCAGGCCTTTGATGCCGGTTTCGTTCTCGACCCGTTTTCGTATTTGCTCGACCCGGCTGCGCTCCGATTCCGGCCCGATCAGAACTTTGTGAAAGGAGCCATTGGCTCCGTGGACCGTTTCTACATGGGCCGAAGGATTCGATTGCCTGAGCTTTTCCGCCAGGCTACGCGCTTTGTCCTCGTTAGTGAAGCTGCCGGCTTGCAGAACCCAGTGGCTCGGCGGCTGATGTTCCTCACGCTCGACTTTGGCGGGCTTGGCTTTTTCGCCCGCCGGGGGCTTGCCGGCTGGAGCGGGATGAGATGTGGAGGTTGTAGGCGTAGCGGGTTTGGCGGCTGGTGCCTCGGTGGATTCGGTTTGTTCCGTTTTTGCCGCCGAGTGGTGTTGAGGGGCAAGCGGTTTGAGTGAAGCCGCGGTCTTGGGCTTGGCCGTGGAGGATTCAGGCTTGGCCGGGGCAGGAGTCGTTCCCTCATCCCTGACGGTTTCGGCTGGCTTGGGGCCAGGCGGGTGCAGCTTGGGTTTTCTGGTTTCCGGTTTGTTCGGCGCCGGTATCGGTAGATCATCTTCATCCTTGAGAGTTTCGGCTGGTTTGCTGCCCGGCTGGTGCGCTTTGGGTTTCCGGGTATGCGGGGCGGTTTCCTTGGCCGGCGCCGGCATGGGCAACTCTCCCTCGTCCCCATCGACTTCGAGTGGATGGGATTTGGCGGGTTTCGTTTCCTGCCCCGCCTTGGGCTTGGCATTGGTGGGTTTGACAGCGGCTGCGTTGCCCATTTCACCGGCAGGCTTGTTTACCGCCGGGACGGGTTTCTCCGGTTCGGGTTTCGGTTTTTCCTCGTCCGGGTCGACGATGTGGAGGGATTCTTCGTGCGCGGCTTCCTCGCCCGGCTTTGCCTTTGCTTTCGCGGGTTCCTTGGGAGCCGGCTCATCGGTGAGCGGAACGATGTGGTAGCCGGTTTCCGCGGGGGCTTCGCTTTTTTCCTTGGGGGCCAACTCTTCCGCCGTCTTGGGGAGTTCGAGGGGTTTTTCCAGGACATCCTCCGGGATGGGAGGGATGCCCGAGGCGGTGATTTTTCCCTTGTCTTCGGATTTGTCGAACAACATGGGGACGAATATGACCGACAGGGCGACGATGATGCTGACCCCGATCAGACGCTGCTTTAATTGCTGGTCCATCTGGAATACCTCTGGAAGATCATGCGATACGAGCCAAGAGCTCGGATACCAAGAAGAAAGAGCCGAAAATCACCACCAGATCGCCTTCCTGCGCCTCGCTATTCGCCGCGGCATAGGCCCTAGCCGCATCAGGGAAACCACACCTGACTTCGCTGACCGACAGTCGCTGCATGACTTCCATCAATTCGTTTTCGGAAGCTGCCCTCGCCATGGCCAAAGGCGCCAGATACCAGCAGGCTATGCGGTCCTTGATGCGCTCGACGACGCCCTCGATGTCCTTGTCGCGCATGATGGAAAATACTGCGCGGATGCGATGGTTCTGGAACCGCAAGGCGAGATGGTCGGCGAGAATTTTCACCGACTGCGGGTTATGCGCCACATCCAGCAATACCGGTACATCCCCTTCGATATATTGGAATCGGCCTGCCAGGTGCACCGAAGTCAAACCCTGGCGGATGGCGGGTTCGGAAGCGGGAAGCCGGTCGCTCACCGCCTGCAGTACCTGAATGGCGGCCGCGGCGTTCATCAATTGGTGTTCGCCGCTGAGGGCGGGCAAGGGCAATTCCTGCAGGCGTCTGTCCCCACCATGCCATGACCA
>JAQTSI010000436.1 GCA_028711365.1 Methylococcaceae bacterium | reverse complement strand
GTGGCCGTGGGCCATTATCCTTGGGGAATCGCCGTCAAACCATGAGAACGCCCAAAGTGCCCGCCCTATGGGTGAGCAATCTTTACCATATCTACGGCGAAAAAGTTGTCCTGGAAAACGTCACTTCCGGCGTTGCGGCCGGCGAATGTGCGATCCTGCTCGGTCCTAACGGCGCCGGAAAAACCACCCTGTTTTCCCTCATCACCCGATTGTACGAAAGCCGCATGGGCTTGATCGAGATCGTCGGTTATGACCTCAGGCAGCATTCTAGTCTTGCCATGTCGCGCCTGGGCGTGGTGTTTCAGCAATCGACGCTGGATTTGGATCTGAGTGTCGAGCGCAACCTGTTATACCACGCTGCTCTTCACGGCTTGAGCAAAAAGCAGGCGATGGTGAATATTCGGGACGAGTTGGAACGGCAGGGAATGTACGAACGCCGTCACGAAAAGGTTCGCGAGCTCAACGGCGGCCATCGTCGTCGAGTCGAAATCGCCCGCGCATTATTGCATAACCCGGAAATTCTGCTGCTGGACGAGCCGACGGTAGGCTTGGACATGCCTAGCCGGCGCGCCATCGTGGAGTATGTGCATTTGCTTGCCGCTTACAAGAAAATCGCAGTGCTCTGGGCCACCCACCTGGTCGATGAAATCTACGAAACCGATCGCTTGATCATCCTGCATCAAGGCAAAATCCGCCTGCAAGGCTCGGTTGCACAGGTGCTCGAGAAGACCAGAACGAACAATATCGCCAATGCGTTTCAGCAATTGACGCGAGAATAGACATGAGAGTATTGCACTATCTTCGCGCCCTGAACGGCATCATCGTCCGCGAACTGTTGCGCTTCGTTCATCAGCGTGGCCGTTTCATCTCCGCCCTGGTGCGGCCTCTGGTCTGGCTGTGCATCTTCGCCGCGGGTTTCCGTTCCACTTTGGGTTTGGCGCCTATCCCGCCCTATGAAACCTATATCCTTTACGAAGCCTATATCACCCCGGGCTTGATCGGGATGATCCAGCTGTTCAATGGCATGCAAAGCTCCCTGTCCATGGTCTACGACCGGGAAATGGGCAGCATGAGAACCTTGCTGATCAGCCCATTGCCGCGCTGGTTTTTGCTGGTTTCCAAGCTATTGGCGGGAACTTTGGTTTCTCTGCCGCAAGCCTATGCATTTTTGCTGGTCGCCTGGTTTTATGATGTGCGTCCCCCGGTCGACGGCTATTTGGCCCTGCTGCCCGCCTTGATGCTTTCCGGTCTGATGTTGGGCGCTTTGGGTTTGTTACTGTCTTCCTTCATCAAACAATTGGAAAATTTCGCCGGCGTGATGAATTTCGTCATTTTTCCCCTGTTCTTTCTCTCCACTGCCCTTTATCCCCTGTGGAAAATCCAGGAATCCAGCCCCTTGCTGTTTACCCTGGCCGGCTACAACCCATTCTCCCAGGCCGTCGAACTGATTCGCTTCGCTCTCTACGGGCGATTCAATGCCTACGCCTGCCTGTACGTCTTGGCGGCGCTGGTTTTATTCCTGGCCATGGCCGTGATCGGCTACAATCCCACCAAAGGCATGATGCAAAAAAAAGGCAACTGATCTTATGACGACTCGAACCTGGCTAGTGACCGGCGGAGCTGGTTTCATCGGCGGCAATTTCGTACTGCGGGGAATGCAAAGGGATGATATCCAAATCATCAACCTGGATGCCCTTACCTATGCAGGCAATCTGGATACCCTGGCAAGCCTCAAGGATCATCCTGGACATATATTCGTGCTCGGCGACATCGGCGACCGGGCTTTGCTGGATTACCTGCTGGCGCGCCACCATCCGGATGCGATCGTCAATTTCGCCGCCGAAAGCCATGTGGATCGCTCCATCGATTCCCCCGAAGCTTTCGTTCAGACCAATGTGCTGGGTACTTTCCATCTGCTGGAAGCGGCTCGGCATTACTGGCGCTCCCTGCCCAAGGAACGGGCCGAGGCTTTCCGTTTCCTGCATGTGTCTACCGACGAGGTCTATGGCAGTTTGGGTGAAACCGGCAAATTCACCGAAACCACCCCTTATCGGCCCAACTCGCCTTATTCCGCTTCCAAGGCCGGTTCCGACCATCTGGTGCGGGCCTATTTCCATACCTATGGGCTGCCGGTGTTGACCACCAATTGCTCCAATAATTACGGACCTTACCAATTTCCGGAGAAGCTCATCCCCTTGATGATCCACAATGCCGTCAACGGCAAGCCTTTACCGGTTTATGGGCAGGGCGCCAATATCCGCGATTGGCTCTACGTGGAGGACCATTGTCGCGCCATCGAATGCGTCCTGGAAAAAGGCATTCCCGGCGAAGTTTACAATGTGGGCGGTAATAACGAGAAAACCAACCTGGAAGTGGTCCACACCCTTTGTGCGTTGCTCGACGAGCTGTCGCCCGATTCCCCTCATCGCCCGCATCAGGAACTGATCAGTTATGTCGTCGATCGTCCCGGCCATGATCTGCGCTATGCCATCGACGCCGGCAAGATTGGGCGGGAATTGGGCTGGGCACCTTCGGAAACCTTCGAGACCGGTCTGCGTAAAACCGTGCGGTGGTATCTCAGCCACCGGGAATGGACCGATCGGGTCATGGACGGCAGCTATCGTGGGGAACGGTTGGGATTGGAAGAGGTCGGGAACTGAGCCATGAACTCGAATATCAAAGGCCTCATCCTCGCCGGAGGTTCCGGCACTCGCCTGCATCCACTGACCCATGTGGTCAGCAAGCAACTGCTGCCGGTTTATGACAAACCGATGATTTATTATCCCCTGTCGGTGTTGATGTTGGCCGGCATCCGGCA
>JAQTSI010000435.1 GCA_028711365.1 Methylococcaceae bacterium | reverse complement strand
GATGATGTTCCAAACCGATCAGCAAGAGCGCCAGGATGACGAGGAAACTCGCCAACTGCGCCGCCGCCGGCAGGGAAAACAGGCCGAACCAGGCTTTATAGATGGCGGTGGTGAAAGTCTCGTAATTGAACACCGATACGGTGCCGAAATCCGCCAGGGTCTCCATCGCGACCAGCACCAGCCCCGCGCCTATCCAGGGTCTCGCCATCGGCAAGGCGATGCGGAAAAACGCGCCGAGAGCCGTCTCGCCCAGGCTGCGCGCGGCTTCCACCGCGCGCTGGGACTGCGTATGGAATGCGTTGCGAGCCAGCAGATAGACATAGGGGTAAAGGGCCAGGCTGAACGTCAGAATGACGCCGCCACCGGAGCGGATCGGCGGAAACCACGCATCCTCGCCGAAGCAGGCGCGCCAAGCGGTTTGCACCGGACCTGCGAAATCGAACAGGCCGACGATCACGAATCCCAGCACATAGGCCGGGATGGCGAGCGGCAGCAACAAGGCCCAACTGAAAAACCGCCGCCCGGGAAATTCACACAGGGCGGTCAAACCCGCCAGCGCGGTTCCCAATAGTCCGCTGCCGAACGCCACACCCAACACCAGACAGAAGGAATTGGACAGCAGCCCCGGCAATTGCGGGCCGATATGCTCCCATACTGCTTGCGCCGGGGAGAGCAAGGCGGAAGCGACTTGAACGATCGGCATCAACACCAGCAAACACAGCAAAATCGTCACCCCGTCCGCCAGGCTCAAAGTGCGGCGCCGGTTCGTTCTGGTACTCAAGGTCGAATCTTCAAGCCCCGGCTGAATCTTTGCTTGGGAAACAAAAGAATCTTAATGGTAACCGGCCCGATCCATCAGCTTGATGGCCGCGGCCTGCAACTGGCCGGCCTGGCTCACATTGAGGGTATTCTGCTTGAACGGACCCCAGCCGGCGACCAGCGGATCAGGCTTCACCGCGGGATTGGCCGGAAACTCCAGATTGGAGCCGGCGATGACCTCCTGCGCTTTGCCGGAAGACATCCATTCCAGTAGGGCCTGCGCCTGTTTCGGATGCTTGGCATTCTTCACCACCCCGGCCCCGGAGATGTTCACATGCACGCCGGTGCTCTCCTGATTCGGCCAAAACAGGGCCAAGGGCAATTGCGGCTTCTTCGTGATCAAGCGGCCAAAGTAATAGGTATTGACCAAGCCCACGTCGCACTGGCCGGCGGCGATGGCGTCCATCACCTGCACGTCGTTGGAAAACACCGGCGCAGCCAGGTTGGCGACCCAGCCCTTGACGATCTTCTCCGCCTCGGCTTCGCCCTTTTGCGCGATCAGCATGGCCACCAAAGACTGATTGTAGACTTTCTTGGCGGTGCGCAGGCAAAGCTTGCCCTTCCATTTCGCATCCGCCAGCCCCTCATACGTGGGCAAATCGGCGGGTTTCAGCTTTTTGGTGTTGTAGACGATAGTCCGAGCGCGGATGGAAAGGCCGAACCACTGATTGTCCGGGTCACGCAGATGCGCCGGGATGTTGTCGGTCAAAACCTTGCTTTCCACCGGCTGCAACAGGCCTTCCTGCTTGGCCTGCCAGAGATTACCCGCATCCACCGTGATCAACAGATCCGCCGGGGTATTCTTGCCTTCGGCTTTCAAGCGCTGCAACAATGGCCCCGCCTCGGCGGTGACGAATTTGATCTTCACCGCCGAGGACTTGGCGTATTCGTCGAACAGGGGCTTGATCAACGGTTCGGTGCGCGCCGAATAGACGACGATTTCTTCCGCCGAATGAGCCATGAACGGAGTGAGGGATAAGACCAACGCAAATGCGCGGGTGATCAGGGAACGGGCGACGGTAGGCATGAGTCGATCCTTAAATGTAAGCGTAGAGACACAACGCGTGTTGAGAACAATTCTACCTTGGAAGGCCGGCTTATCCAATTCCAAAAACCTGCGTTGGACGGTTCTCCGGCATTATAATGCCCACATTCCCACCCGCTGACGCCCCATGAGTACAGTTCCCGCTTCCGACACGGAAGGTTTCGACATCCCGGCCTTTCTCAAAGCGCTGACCCAACGGCCCGGCGTCTACAAGATGCTGGACGCAGAAGGCGCGGTGATCTATGTGGGCAAGGCGAAAAACCTGAAGAAGCGGGTTTCCAGTTATTTCCTCAACAAGGATACGACGCCCAAGCAGCAGGCCATGGTGGCCCGCATCGCCGCCATCGAAGTGACCGTCACCCACACCGAGGGCGAGGCGCTGCTGCTGGAAAGCCAACTGGTCAAGCGCATACAGCCGCGCTACAACATCAGCTTGCGCGACGACAAGAGTTTCCCCTATATCCAGGTCACCACCCAGCAAACCTTTCCCAGGCTCGACTTCTACCGTGGCTCGCGCAAGAAACAGGGCCGTTTCTTCGGACCTTATCCCAGCGCCGGGGCGGTGCGGGAGAGCCTGAAATTGTTGCAGAAGATCTTCCCGGTGCGCCAGTGCGAGGACTCGGTGTTCAAGAACCGTTCGCGTCCCTGCCTGCAATACCAGATCGAACGCTGCACCGGCCCCTGCGTGGATTTGATCACGCCCGAAGCCTACGCGGAGGATGTCAACGACACCCTCCTGTTTCTGCAAGGCGATGGCAAACGCCTGATCGACGAACTGGTCAGCCGCATGGAAAAGGCTGCCGCCGAATTGCGATTCGAGAAAGCCGCCCGCTACCGCGACCAGATCGCAAACCTGCGCGCCATCCTCGCCAAGCAGGCGGTGACCGGCGAACAGGGCGATCTGGACATCGTCGCCTGCGCCCTCCAGGGTCGTTTAGCCTGTGTGCAGATGTTG
>JAQTSI010000434.1 GCA_028711365.1 Methylococcaceae bacterium | reverse complement strand
CCCCATCGCCCTGGAACGATTGGCTGAAAACTGCGTCGCCGTGACCACGGAATTCGAGAATGTGCCGGCCGATAGCATGCGCTTCCTGGAGAGCCGGCTGCGGGTCAGCCCTTCGTCCGAATGCGTCGCCATCGCCCAGGACCGCATCCGCGAGAAGCGCTATATCGCCGCCGCCGGTTTGCGAGTCGCTCCGTTCCTGACCGTCGAGCAGGAAGCCGATCTGAGTGGGGATTTGAGCGGCCATCTGCCCGGCATCCTGAAGATCGCCCGCTTGGGCTACGACGGCAAGGGTCAGGTCAGGGTCAAGACGATCGAGGAAGCCAAGGCAGCGTTTGTACAGATGGGGTGCAGGCCCTGCGTATTGGAGCGGATGCTGAATCTGAAGACCGAGATTTCGGTCATCCTCGCCCGTTCGGGGCCGGGCGAGGCGGTTTGTTTTCCGGTGGCGGAAAATCAGCACGAAGGCGGCATCCTCGATGTCAGCATCGTTCCGGCGCGAGTGGATGACGACGTCGCTCAACAAGCCCGCGACATGGCGCTGAAACTGGCCGAAGCCATGGATTATGTCGGTGTGCTGGCGGTGGAGTTCTTTCTGCTGGAGGAGGGCGAACTGCTGATCAACGAGATCGCTCCCCGTCCCCACAACAGCGGCCATTACAGCCTGGATGCGACCCTGTTCAGCCAGTTCGACCAGCAGGTTCGAACCCTCTGCGCCCTGCCGCCGGGAGATACGAAGCTGCTATCCCCCGTGGCCATGGTGAATCTGCTGGGCGACATCTGGCGGGACGACGAGCCGGCCTGGGACATCCTGCTCAGCCAGCCCAACGTCCATCTGCATCTTTATGGCAAGAAATCCGCCCGGATCGGCCGCAAGATGGGCCATTTCAATATCCTGGCCGAGGATGCTCAATCCGCTCTGGATCAAGCGCTGGGATTGAAGCGGATGCTGCTGGAGAGCTGATCGCCCTTGGCGCAAGTCATGCCAGGTGCCGCTCCTGCCGGCTCCGCCGGGAGCCGGACGCCGAGCCCTTATCGCCGCGGCCTTCGTTTTGCATGAATTTGGGGATGTTGCGTATTCCGCTGGCGTGTAGATCTGCGGCGAGGGCGGCATGGGCGGTTTCCCTATCTACGCCTGCTTCCCCGCTCAGCCATTGGAATACCCGGTCGAACAGGCGGTCCTGGGCGATTTGGTGGGTCTGGCCGAGGGTGGCATGCAACCAGTCGCTGAAATCCAGGAAACGGCCGAAAGGATCGCTCCCCAGCAATAAAACTTTGCTCTGGCGGAAACGCCCGGAATTGCCCACCAAGTCCCAGTATCGGGCGAAGCGGTTCAAGCGCTGCAGGGTAGGGAAGTCCAGCCGGTCGGTGCGCAGGATGTTGTAAGGCGGATGGGGATTGAAGCGCAGGCCGCAGCTTTCCTGGTGGCGGGCGATGGGCGCGCCGCGCAGACGCTTGAGGACGCCTACCTGGATTTCGTGGGGATCGAGCCGGACCAGGCGGTTGAAGCCCTGTGCGAAGCTCGCCAGATCCTCGCCCGGCAAGCCGACGATGAGGTCGGCGTGGAGATGGGCATGGGTGTGTTGCCGCAGCCAGCTCAGGTTGGCCTCGGTTTTTTCATCGTTTTGTTTGCGGCTGATCTTCTGTTGTACCTCGGGGTTGAAGGTCTGCACCCCCACCTCCAGTTGCAGCGATCCCGGCGGGAAGCGGCTTAAGGCCTGCTTGAGCGGGTCAGGCAAATGATCGGGGATCACCTCGAAGTGCAGGAACAACCGCTCGTCCAGCCGTTCCAGGAAGAACTCCAGGATACGCAGGCTGGTTTTCACATTCAGATTGAAGGTGCGATCCACGAATTTGAAATGGCGTGCGCCACGCTCATGTAATAGCTCCATTTCCTCCAGGAAGCGGTCCAGGTCGTAACCCTGGGTGGTCTGGTCCAGGGCGGACAGACAGAATTCGCACTTGAACGGGCAACCCCGCGAAGCCTCCACATAGAGGATGCGATGAGCGATGTCTTCCGCCGTATAGTGGCGGTAGGGCAGATTGAGCCGGGATAAGGGCGGCGGTTCGGCATGAATCAATTTGCCGGCCGGTTCGCCGTTGATGAGTTGTCGGCACAGCTCGGGAAATGCCCAATCGCCGGGGCCGGTGATGACATGATCGGCCCATCCGACGATGGCTTGTTCCCCGGTTTCGTGACTCACCTCGGGCCCTCCCAGGACGATGACGAGCTCCGGGGCGATCTGCTTCAAGGCCGCCACCACTTGCAGGGTTTCCTGCACATTCCAGATATAGACGCCGAAACCGACGATGCGCGGCCGGTGGGCCAGCAGCTTCTCGACGATGTCGATGGGCCGGTCGGTGATGATGAATTCCAGCAATCGGGTCCGAGGCTCCAATTCGCCCATGTTGGCGAGCAGATAGCGCAGCCCCAGGGAGGCATGGAAATAGCGGGCGTTGAGCGTCGTGAGCAGGATCATGGGATAGGGCAGGGTTCGGTTTTGGCATTCCAATATCTCCCTTCGGCTTGCCGATAGCCTAGCGGGGCGAACGATCCGGGTTCGACGCCGATTGCGCCGCAATGGGCGGTGTCGAATACGCGGGCTTGGATTTGACGGTAACGGCGCAGTGCCTCGGGGTGGGGGAGATGGTAGCGGTTCAGATAGCCCACCGGGATCAACACATAGCGAGGTTTCACCTTTTCCAGGAGTGGGGGGCTGGAAGACGTGTTGCTGCCATGGTGAGGGGCGATGAGGATGTCGGCTTGAAGATTCCGGCCGCTGCGCTCCACCAGGCGCTTTTCTCCCGCCCGTTCGAAGTCGCCGGTCAACAGCGCTGAGCCT
>JAQTSI010000161.1 GCA_028711365.1 Methylococcaceae bacterium | reverse complement strand
GGTGCATCGCCGAGGCCAAACAACACGGGCAAGACATCGCCCAGCAACTGCAACAGTTCCAGCAGGATCACGCCCTTTGCCGCGAAGCCCTGTCGCAAGCCAGAAAGCTGCTGGATGAGCGCCACCAGGCTGCCGCTCATGCCGCAACCGAGATCAACCAATGGATCGAAGACGTCCAGGCCACGCTTTCGAATCCCTTGGATGAAGCCCAACTCCGCGCCTTTCTACGACAGGGCCCGGATTGGATCGCCAACGAGCGGCAGATTTTGCAGGAACTGGACAGCGCCGTACAAAAGGCGCAAGCCGTCTTGCAAGAACGCCAGGAACAATTGCAAAAACACATGCAGCAATGGCCGGAGCCGGAACCTCTGATCGAATTGCAAGAGCGGCAACTCGGCCTCATCGAGGCAGTCAAAACCCTGCAGACCCAAAACGCCGAGCTGCTTGCCCAACTTCGTCAGGACGAGGCGCGCCGCAAGGCCAGTGCCGAGCTCATGATGAAAATCTCGGCTCAGGAAACCGCCGCGCAGACCTGGGCCAAGCTCAACGAGCTCATCGGTTCGGCCGACGGCAAGAAGTTCCGCAACATCGCCCAACAGATCACCCTGGACATCCTGTTGGGCTACGCCAACCAGCATTTGAAAGACCTGTCCCGCCGTTATCGCTTGGAGCGCGTCAAATCCATGCTCGCCTTGCAGGTGGTCGACCAGGACATGGGCGATGAAATCCGCTCGGTGCATTCCCTATCCGGCGGCGAATCTTTCCTGGTGTCGCTGGCTTTGGCACTTGGGTTGGCATCGCTATCCTCCAATCGCGTCCGGGTCGAATCGCTGTTCATCGACGAAGGGTTCGGCAGTCTCGATGCCGAAACCCTGAGAGTCGCCATGGATGCGTTGGACAGTCTGCAATCGCTTGGCCGCAAGGTCGGTGTCATTTCCCATGTGCAGGAAATGACCGAAAGGATTAGGACGCGGATTCAAGTAAGACGAGTGGCCGGCTCCGTCAGTAAACTATCCGTCACAAACGCATGATTCGAAAAGACTCAATCGAGCCATGCGGATGAATATCAACGGATTGCCTGATGAACCGTTGATCGCCGCCAAGCTGAACATTCTTCACGCGCGTAGAAATGGCTGCTACGCGCGCTGGAGCGATTGCTACGCACGCAGGAAGGGGGGCGACTCTAGCAAGCGATTGGGTTGCGCGGTATTCCGGTTGCCTGGATGCTCGAAGGCAACACCATCAGCCTGGATTCCGCGATCCCTGCCGAAACGAGTGCGCCCCTTGAGGAAAGTTATTTTCGGCCAAATCCCAAGCGGCTGAGCGAAACCCTGGGGTTCAGGATTTTTTAAGTCAATCGATGAGAAAATGTCCCCGACTTCGCCGAGCTTAGGTAAAGAGATTGAATTCATTAAGGATTCATTAGAAATTGAAGAAGAAGATGAAAAAAGTCGTACACTTTTTTCGTCATGGGTGAAGTCTCACCGGATACAACCAACTTCAGGAGTTGAATATGAAGAAAGTGAGGAAAGTTCCAGTAGCCTTGATGCTGGCCGGTCTCGTCACGGGGGTTAGCGCGCAGTCCATCCCCTCTCAAGCGACTGATGGCAGTCAGGATCCTCTGCAAGCTGGGCCAGGCCAACTTCAGATCGCGCAAGCGGGCGAAGGTGAGGACGGACCCGAGATGGGACCCGGCGGGCAAGGTGGCCCAGACGGTCCGGAAATGGGCCCTGGTCGGGGGCCGGGCGGCCCAGGATTCGGGCCGCGTGGTCCGGGGGGGCCAGGATTTGGGCCCCATGGCCCTGGCGGCCCTGGATTTGGACCGGGAGGCCCAGATGGCCCAGAATTCGGACCCGGTCGTGGTCCGGGCGGCCCGGGAATGTGGCAAGGTGGCAATCGTGATCGAGGCGGATCGGGCATGGGCCAAAGCGGCAGCCGTGGCCAGCGCGGATCGGGCATGGGCCAAGGTGGCAATAGCGGTCAAAGTGGATCCGGCATGGGGCCAGGTGGCGGCCAAGGCGGATCCGGCATGGGACCCGGTGGTGGTAGCGGCCAGGGCGGGTCAGGAATGGGCCAAGGCGGCAGGAGCCAAGGCGGATCGGGCGTGGGCCCCAGCGGCGGCAGCGGCCAAGGCGGCTCCGGCATGGGACCCGGCGGCAGTAGTAGCCAAGGCGGACCGGGCATGGGACCCGGTGGTGGTAGCGGCCAGGGCGGTTCCGGAATGGGCCCCGGTGGAACGGGGACCCAGCAGGGACCAGGAGCAAGGTGAAGGTTCGCTGGTTCCCAACCTCTAGGTTGGGAACCCTGCCTTGGAAGCTCCAGCTTCCCGAACCGCTCCCCAAGCGAGAGCTTGGGGAGCGGAGATGCCCATATGATCGAAGATCGCTGTTAACGCGGCGGGTACCGGTTTGAGATAACGAACAAAGGATACAGTCCCGACACCGAGCGGACTCTGTGCATGACAACCCAACTTGGACATTTCACACGATGGGCGAACTCTATCCAGCCCCGTCGCGGATGACTCGTACGGGAGCCGGATGGTGTAACTCTCCAAATCCGGTTCTGCGAGGGCGGTAGGCCGTATGGGAAACCGAGATGCCGGCCGCCACTCTCCGAACGGCTCAAATCCGCTTGCAATCAAAGCTATCCTCTACGCCAGGCGTGATAACGGGTAGTCCACCGCAACATCGCCTCAGGCGCATGAGCGCGTTTCCAGACGCCGGCGGCGTATCGATTGGCTTCGGCCAGGGTCGGATAGACATGGATGGTGGATAGCAGTTTGTTGAGACCTACTCCATGCTTCATGGCCATGACGAATTCGGCAATCAACTCGCCAGCATGCTCGCCGACCAGGGTCGCTCCCAGTATCCGGTCCCGGCCCGGCACGGTGAGCACTTTGACGAAGCCCGAGGTCTCGCCATCGGTAATGGCGCGGTCCAACTCATCCAGGTGAAACAAGCTGAGTTCATAGGGAACGGACTGCGCTTTCGCTTCCCGTTCGTTGAGCCCCACCCGCGCCACTTCCGGATCGGTAAAAATCGCCCAGGGGATCACCGAGTCATCGACGCGGAATTTCCATAAGTGTCCGAACAGGGCGTTGACGGCCGCATACCCGGCCTGATGGGCGGCGATATGGGTGAACTGGAACGGCCCCGCCACGTCGCCGCAGGCGTAGATGTTGGGGTAGAGCGTTTGAAGATACTCATTGGCCTCGACCGTGCGCGCCGGCGTCGTCGCGATGCCCAGTTCCTCCAGCCCGTAGCCCTCGGTGTTGGCGATGCGCCCTACGGCCACCAGCATCTCGTCGAAGGGAATCCGGCATTGTTCGCCTTGGTGTTCGGCGATGAGGATCTTCTCGCCGTTTTCCACCTCGATGCCTTTGGCCTGATACTCCAAACGGACATCCACACCCTCTGCGCGAAAGCGGTTGGCGACGATCTCGGAAACTTCCGGATCTTCGTGCATCAACAATCGCGGCAGCATTTCCACTTGTATCACCTGGCTGCCGAAACGGGCGAAACATTGCGCCAGTTCGCAGCCGATGGGACCGCCGCCGAGGACGAGCAGACGCTGGGGCAACACCCGCAAGTCCCAGACCGTGTCGGAGGTCAGATAACCCGCCTCCTCCAGACCGGGAATAGCCGGCACGAAAGGCCTTGCCCCGGCGGCGATGACGATGGAACGGGCGGTGATGAGGCGGCTTCCCGAGGTCGCTTTGACCTCCACCGCCCAGGGCGAGACGATCTTCGCCTCCCCTGCCATCACCTCGACACCGAGTTCGGTGTATCGCTGCACCGAATCATGGGGCGCCACTTTCAGGATCACCTGCTGCACGCGCTCCATGGCGGCGGCGAAATCGAAATCCGCGCTCGCTCGCCTGATGCCGAACTCGGAAGCCCGGCGAATCCGGTTCAACAGTTTCGCCGTGCGGATCAGGGCTTTGGAGGGCACACAACCGGTGTTGAGGCAATCCCCACCCATACGGTGTTTCTCGATCAATACCACCTTGGCTTTCACGGCGGCGGCGATATAAGCGCTGACCAGCCCCGCCGCTCCCGCGCCGATCACCACCAGGTTACTGTCGTAGCGCCGGGGTCTATCCCAGGGTTCATAGATCTTGCGCGCCTCGACTGCATCCACTAGCCTTCGGGCCAACAGAGGGAATAAACCCAGCAGGGTAAAGGAGACCAGTAAAGCCGGTGAAAAAATGCCGGAGAGGGATTCGAGTTTGGCCAATTCCGTGCCGGCATTCACATAGACGATCGTCCCGGCCAGCATGCCCAACTGGCTCACCCCATAGAAAGTGCGGATCGGCATGGAGGTCAACCCCATGAGTAGATTGATCATGAAGAAAGGAAACACCGGCGCCAGCCGCAGGGTGAACAGGTAGAACGAACCTTCACGGCTCATGCCGGCATCGATGGCTTTCAGGCGCTCGCCGAAGCGGGCCTGGACCGCGTCGCGGAACAGGAAACGGGCGGCCAGGAAAGCCAGGGTCGCGCCCAGGGTCGAGGCGAACGATACGATCAGCGTGCCCCACAACAAACCGAAAACGGCGCCACCGGCCAGGGTGAGCACCGCCGCACCGGGCAGGGACAAGCCCGCCGCCAGCACATAGATGGCGCCGTATAACGCGCCGGCGGCAATCGGATGCGCCATGCGATAGTCGGCAAGGGCGGCATGCTGGGTTTTCAGCATTTCCAGAGTAAAAAAGCGCTGGAGATCGAAACCGAAAAATGCGAAGACGAGTGCGAGCAGGGCAATGATGAAAGCAAGACGGTAACGGTTCATGGCGGGTTCTCCTGAAATTCGGGATGATGGTGCCGATTGGTCGCCGCCAGCCGCCAAAACTTACAACAAGGCCATACCCTGCATGGCGGGTGAGGATTTTTTCCGACCGATGATGTAAGGTTTTACGCCAGCCTCCGACCAATAGGCGAATCTTGCCACTTTCACCAGGGAGACTAAACGACGAAATGCACCCGGTACACGATTTTCCCGTCATCCTTCGCGCTAAACTGGACACCGTGCAGGTGAATCTGGGCTATCGCTGCAACCAGGCTTGCTTGCACTGCCATGTGAATGCCGGACCGAAACGCCAAGAGATGATGGACTTGGGAACCGTCGAGCAGGTGCTGGATCTGCTGCGCCGCTCGCCGATTTCTACCCTGGACTTGACCGGTGGAGCGCCGGAGTTGAATCCGCATTTCCGTTACCTGGTGGACAACGCGAAAGCATTGGGGTTGCAAGTCATCGACCGCTGCAATCTCACCATTCTGGAAGAACCCGGCCACGAAAGCCTAGCCGATTTCCTGGCAGAGCAGCAGGTGGAGATCACCGCCTCCCTACCCTGCTATCGGGAAGATAACGTGGATCGGCAGCGCGGACGCGGCGTGTTCGAAGCCAGCCTACGCTCTTTAAAGAAACTCAACGCCCTAGGATATGGACAACCCGGCTCGGGGCAGGTCCTGAATCTGGTTTATAACCCCCAGGGGCCGACCCTGCCGCCCAACCAGGCCGAACTGGAAGCGGATTATCGGCGCGAGCTGAAAAACCATTACGGCATCGTCTTCAACCGACTTTACGTCCTCGCCAACATGCCGATCCAGCGTTTCGGCAGCGATCTGGTCTCCAAAGGCCAATTTGATATTTACATGGACCTGTTAAGAGAGGCTCATCGCGACGAAAACCTCGATGGGCTGATGTGCCGCCGCCTGATCAGCATCGATTGGCAGGGTTTCGTTCACGACTGCGATTTCAATCAGATGCTGGGAATGCCCTTGGGCGGGCGGCGGCGTCACATCCTGGAAATCGAACCGGCAGCACTGGAAGATCAAGCCATTGCCACCGCTGGTCATTGCTATGGCTGCACCGCCGGCTGCGGAAGCTCCTGCTCCGGCGCTTTGAAAATGTAAGAAAACCTTGTTCTGGAGGATCAATGTTGCTGGAAGAATCGGTACGAGAGCGCTATTCCAATGGAGCCCGCGAGCGCGAAGCCGCCTTGTGCTGCCCGGTGGATTACGATCGGAAGTTGCTGGAACTGCTGCCCCAGGAGATCATAGCCAAGGACTATGGCTGCGGTGATCCCTCCCGTTACGTGCGCGAGGGTGACATCGTGCTGGACCTGGGGTCGGGTGGCGGCAAGATCTGCTACATGGCGGCGCAGTTGGCGGGCCCGCAAGGGCGGGTCATCGGCGTGGACATGAACGATGAGATGCTGGCGCTGGCGCGCAAATATCAAGAAGAAATGGCGGAAAAACTGGGGGGTGACCTTGTCCGCTTCCACAAGGGTTATATCCAGGATCTGGCCCTGAATGTGGACGAGATGGAGCATTACCTCCGCGAGCATCCAGTCAGCGACGCGGCTTCCCTGACGGCGCTGAAATCCTGGCAGGCCCTCCAGCGCAGGGACCGCCCCATGATCGCCGACCAGTCGGTGGACCTGGTCATTTCCAACTGCGTGCTGAACCTGGTGAGCGATGACGAGAAAACGCAACTGGTGAAGGAGATCTTCCGCGTGCTCAAGCCCGGCGGGCGGCTCGCCATTTCCGACATCGTCGCCGATGAGCCGGTACCCGGCCATCTGAAAAAAGATCCCACCCTGTGGAGCGGCTGCATTTCCGGGGCATTCGAGGAACGGGAATTTCCCCGCGCCTTCGAAGCCGCCGGTTTCGGCTCGGTCTGCCTGGATCGTTGGGACACCGAACCCTGGCAGGTGATCGAGGGCATCGAGTTTCGCGCCGTCACCCTGGTGGCTTTCAAAGCTTACGGCAAGGAATGCCTGGACCGGGGCCATGCGGTGATCTATCGCGGCCCATACATCGAAGTGCGCGACGAGGAAGGCCATATCTTCCCGCGCGGCGAACGCATCGCCGTGTGCGAAAGGACTTATCGCACCCTCACCGAAGGCCCTTGCCGCAGCCATTTCATCGGCATCACGCCCAAGATCCTGGCCGAACCGCTGGCCTGGTGCGCTCCGCCCGGAACCCGCCGCCCGGCGTCGGAAACCAAGGGTGGACGGCAGATCGTCGATTGCGGCGGCGGGGCCTGCTGCTGATTCTAACCGCACCTCAATGGTGTGATTCGAAGTGATGCCTAGCGAATGTCGCGGGGAGAGCGATGGGCTTCGAGACGCGTCGTGAATACGTCCCTGTAGACTCGGCGATGGCTTCCCTGCCATCGACGGTCTCACAATCCCCTCGCTCTCCCCGCGGGGCATCGTCTTGAACCACACCCACTGACTTAAGTATCGGAGTCAACATGAGTTTTGTCGAAACCCCCGAAGATTACCGTTACGCCTGGTACCTGCGCCCGCTGCTGGCCATTCTGCGCCGGCGTCTGCAAATCCTGCCGGAGCCGGTGCGGCTATGGGCACGCCTGCCTTTGGCCTTCATCGGTTTCCAGTTGATGAACCTCGCCCTGGAACGGCGAACCTCACCCCTGAACGGCGCGCTGCGGGCCCTGATTCGAACCCGCATCGCGCAGATGAATGCCTGCCATTTCTGCGTCGACCTGAACGCGTCCCACGCCCTGGACCGCGGCGTCAGCGAAGAGCGGCTGCGCGATCTGGTCATATTTCGCGACTCACCCTTATTCGGCGAGGATGAGAAAGCCGCGCTGGCCTATGCGGAAGCCATCACCGCCACGGGAAGCGAGATCGATCCCGAACTGATCGAGCGGTTACGGCAAGCCTTTGGCGATGAAGGCATCGTGGAACTGGCCGCCCTCGTCTCGCATCAGAACTTGTCCGCCAAATTCAATGCGGCGCTAGGGGTACCGGCCCAGGGTTTCTGCATGAGCACTCACCGCTTGGCCCCGCCGGGCTCATGAACCTGGACGGGGCACTTCACCGAGAATCTTCAAATTTTTCATCGAGCAGGCCACAGGCCAGAAGCCGCTCGAGGTCGGCGGGCCTATCGACGTCCCACAAGATTTGCGGCTCTTGCCATCGCCATCCCAGTTGCAGCAGCCGCTTTCGAGTTTGCGCCATGACCCGGTCACTGCCCCAGGAAATATCGCTAAAGAGCAGCGGTTCGGCGCGGTGTAGTCCGATCAGCACATAACCTCCGTCCTCCGCCGGCAGGAAAACCGCATCCTTGCCCTCGCGCAAGGCTCTGGCCGCCAAGATCAGGGAGGAGAGGGTCAGCGCCGGGCAATCCGTCCCCACCAGCAGGACCGGCCCGCTCGGGCATAGCGCCGAGAAGGCGTTCAGCATGCGGGTTCCCAGATCCTCGCCCCGTTGGGGAAATAGCGAAAGCCCCAAGCCATCGCGGCAGGCGGCGAATACCGGGTGATCGCAGTTCGGTGCGCACCAGAGGGAAACCGGGCCGAGTTCTGCCCCGACAACGGTGCGCAAGGTTCGCCGCAGCAGGCTATGCTGCAAACCGGCCGCCTTTTCGGCGCCCAGCCGGGGAATCAACCGCGTCTTGACCTGGCCGGGCACCGGCGCTTTGGCGAACACGGCGATGGAAACCGGTTCACTCAGGAATTGAATAGCCATAAATTTTCGCCAGCCTCGCGGGATCGGCGCCGAAGAAGAAGGCCAGGCGCAAACCCCACATCAGCACGATGGTGCGAAAAACGCCCCGGCTTTCCCAGCGCCGGCCCGAGGTGATCACCTTTTGCCGCAAGCATAAGGGACCCCCCCAATCCTTAAGCCGGCTCGACAGCACGATATCTTCCATCAGGGCGATGTCGGGAAACCCTCCGCAGGCCAGAAACGCTTCACGCCGCACGAATATTCCCTGATCGCCGGTGGCGATGCCGGTCCAGCGCGAACGGCGGTTCATGAACCCGGCAATCACCGCCAGCATGGGGTGATTTCCCTCGATGGCGACATCGAAACGCCCCCAAACCCGGCCCTGGGCGGCCAGCCCCTGCAAGATGAGTTCGTCGGCCCGATCCGGCAGCCGGGTATCGGCATGAAGAAACAGCAGCACATCGCCGCTGGCCAGCTCCGCGCCGGCATTCATCTGCCTGGCCCTGCCGCGGGCCGCCGTGATGACCCGGTCCGCGAGCGGACGCGCCAACTCGGGCGTGAGATCGGCGCTGCCGCCATCCGCCACGATGATTTCGTGTCCCCTTTCACGCCAGGGCAGCAAGAGCGCCAACTGCCGAGTAATAAATGCCGCCTCGTCGAGAGTCGGCATGATGATGGATATTTTCGTCATGATTTCAAATCCGATTCGATGCGAATCCGCAGCAATGTGGGGCCCGCGCCCTTGGAGACGGCTTCCCACTCACCCAGACGGGTACCGGTTGCTGACATTCTACCTTGCAGTTGAGAAACATCGGCGAAATCTGTGCCGGGTACAGCGTGCCGCGCGCCAATGCGGTGCCGACATCACATAATTTCCATAGAAAGTGTAATGTTTTAGTGCGTAGCTAAAGACCTCCGGCTTCCCTGATCGAACAAATATAGGTAATTATCAATGACATGAGATAGACAAGCGGATATGGAACGGTTCTTGGATATGTTTTCATGGATACGTCGAATCCCTTGGCGCAGGATGTCAATATCCAGGAAGGCGCTCGAAGGCACATGTATCCGTCAACCGGCCCAAGCCAATCGGCTGCCCGGCTCGGCTGGAAATTTCCCGAAAACCCTAGCGAAGAGACCCGCACCATGTCACAAAATGCAAATCACGTGCTCGATCATTTCAACCTGTTCCGTGAACCCGAATATATCGAGATGTTCGCCAACAAGAAAAAAGACTGCGAGTTCGCCGAGCCGGACGAAAAAGTCGAAGCCACCCGGGAATGGATGAAGACGGAGGATTACCGCGACAAGAATTTCGCCCGCGAAGCGTTGGTGATCAATCCCTCCAAGGCCTGTCAGCCTTTGGGGGCGGTGTTCGCCGCCACTGGATTCGAGGGCACATTGCCTTTCGTGCACGGCTCCCAGGGTTGCGTGGCTTATTACCGCAGTCATCTCAGCCGCCATTTCAAGGAACCGGCATCCTGCGTCTCTTCTTCCATGACCGAAGATGCCGCGGTCTTCGGGGGGCTGGGCAACATGATCGACGGTTTGGCCAATTCGTACAATATGTACCAACCCAAGATGATCGCCGTCTCCACCACCTGCATGGCGGAAGTCATTGGCGACGACCTCAACGCCTTCATCAAAACATCCAAGGAAAAAGGCAGCGTACCGGAGGAATTCGACGTTCCCTTTGCTCACACCCCGGCCTTCGTCGGCAGTCACATCACCGGTTACGACAATCTCATGCGGGGCATCCTCCAGCATTTCTGGGATGGCAAGGCGGGCACGGTCGCCCCCCTGGTGCGTGAGGCCAATGGCTCGATCAATATCATCGGCGGATTCGACGGGTTCACCGTCGGCAACCTTCGGGAAATCAAGCGTGTACTCCAACTGATGGATGCGGACTTCACCATTTTGGGAGATAACAGCGATGTCTGGGACACCCCCACCGACGGCACTTTCCGCATGTACGACGGCGGCACCACACTGGAGCAGGCGGCTCAAGCGATTCATGCCAAAGCAACCATTTCCCTGCAGGAGTACTGCACGGAAAAGACCTTGTCCTTTATCGCCGAACATGGTCAGGAAGTGCTCGCTTTGAATCATCCGGTCGGGGTGGGAGCCACCGATGGGTTCCTCATGGCCGTATCGCGCATCACCGGCAAACCCATCCCGAAGGCTTTGGAAGTGGAGCGGGGGCACCTGGTGGATGCCATCGCCGATTCCTCGGCCCACATTCACGGCAAATCCTTCGCCATCTACGGCGACCCGGATCTGTGCCTGGGACTTGCTGGGTTCCTGCTGGAATTGGGGGCGGAACCGAGGCATATCCTTTCGACCAACGGCAGCAAAGCCTGGGCGGATAAGGTGCGGACGATGCTCGATTTTTCGCCCTTCGGCCAGAATTGCCATGTTTATCCGGGCAAGGATTTATGGCATATGCGCTCATTGCTGTTCACCGACCCCGTCGATTTCTTGATCGGCAACACCTACGGCAAATACCTGGAGCGGGACACGGGAACCCCCTTGATCCGTATCGGTTTTCCCGTCTTCGACCGCCATCACCACCACCGCTACCCGGTTTGGGGCTATCAGGGCGGGTTGAATGTGCTGGTGTGGATACACGACAAGATTTTCGACGAGATCGATCAGCACAGCAATGTACCCTCCAAGACCGATTACAGCTTCGACATCATTCGCTGAGGAGCCGGGGCGAGGCGGTCATTTCCGCTTTTGGTGAACCTGGCGTG
>JAQTSI010000433.1 GCA_028711365.1 Methylococcaceae bacterium | reverse complement strand
GTTGGCGTCCTGGTCGGTGACTCCCTCGCTGGCATCGATGAGATAGACAACCACATGGGCCTTTTCCATGGCTTGCAGGGTCTTGATGATGCTGAACTTTTCGATGGCCTCCTCGACCCTGGCGCGCCGGCGGATGCCGGCGGTGTCGATGAGGGTGTATTGCTTGCCGTCGCGCTCGAAGGGGATGAAGATGCTGTCCCGGGTGGTGCCGGGCTGGTCGAACACCACTACCCGTTCCTCGCCGAGCAGGCGGTTGACCAGGGTGGATTTGCCGACGTTGGGGCGGCCGACGATGGCGACGCGCACGCCGGGAGCGGCTACCTCTTCTTCCGTCTCGCCTTCCGCAGGAGGCAACAGACCATAAATCGCCCGTAGCAATTCGGGGATGCCGGTGCCGTGGGATGAGGCGATGGGCCAGGGTTGTCCGCCCAGTCCCATGGCATGGAATTCCGCGATCGCCGTCTCGGCTTTGGTCAATCCGTCGATCTTGTTGGCCACCAGTAGCACCGGTTTGCCGGTTTTGCGCAGTTTCCGGGCGATGGCTTCATCGGCGGAATTCAGCCCGGCCCGCGCATCCACCAGAAATAAAATCAGATCGGCTTCTTCCAGCGCGGTCCAGACCTGGCGCATGGCGTGATCTTCGATGCCTTCCGCCTGTTCGATGATGCCGCCGGTATCCACCACCAGGAATGGCCGATCGCCGCGCCTCACCTGGCCATATTGACGATCGCGGGTCAAGCCCGGAAAATCGGCCACCAGGGCATCGCGGGTCTGGGTGAGGTAGTTGAACAGGGTCGATTTGCCCACATTGGGGCGGCCGACCAGGGCGACGACAGGCAGCATGGTCATTCCAGGGAAAGGGCGGCGAGTTTGCCGCCGCTGGTGTAGACATAAACCACCTCATCGAACACGACGGGGGGGGCTTCGATCGGGGAGTCGTCGACCCGTGCGCGGGCCAATAATCCGCCGTCGTCCTGGGACAGGACGTGCAGGTAACCTTCGAAGTCGCCGATCACCAGTTTGTCCTTGACCGCCGCCGGGGCGGTGAGGCGACGCTGATGCAAGCCGTCCTGCTTCCACAGGTCGCCGCCATTGCTCATGTCGAGGCGCCAGACGTCGCTGTTTTGATCGGCCAGGAACAGGGAGCGGCGGTTGGCGGCCAGGCCGGAGTGGGTGGAGACCTTTTCCTCCCGCCACTGCACGTCGCCATCGCGCAGCGAGACGGCGGCGACTCCTCCCTGGTAACCGGAGACATAGAGGGTGTCACCCTTGATGACCGGAACGGCATCCAGATCCACCAGGCGCTCGATTTCCGATCGCCCGCGCGCGATGGCGACAGTGGCTTCCCATTCCTGTTTTCCGTTCTTCAGGTTCATGGCGATGAGCTTGCCGCTGCCGTAACCGTCGATGAGTAAATCGCCGGCGATGATGGGACCGCCCTTGCTTCTGACCGCCAGGGTCGGCGCACTGCGTTCGTGAGTCCATAGGGTGGCGCCGCTTTTCTCGTCCAGACCGGTGATGCGCCCATCGCTGCCGCGCACGACCACGACGCCGCTGCCGACGGCCGGGGTGGCGAGAATTTCGCTGGAGACCGAACTCTTCCAGCGCAAGCTACCGTCCGTCTGGCTGTAAGCGACTACCTCGGCGTTGCTGGTGCCCAAGACGATCATTTCCCGGCCGACGACGGGCCCGGCGGAAAATGGCAACTCGGTTTCGACGGCCCAGCGTTTTTCGCCGTTGAGCCGATTATGCGCCTGTAGCAAGCCCTTGCGGTCGACCGCGAAGACGCTTTCCTCGGTCACGGCGGGAACGAGATTGACGTGTTGCTCGGCATAACCGTCGCCGACCGTCGCATCCCAAAGCACGGACAGTTTGAGTTTCGGCTCGAGTTCTTGCAGTTCCTTTGGCGGTTCCGCGTTATCCTTGCCGCTGATCATTTCGCCGATGCTGTCCCAGCCGTCCTTGATGACGTCCAGGCCGGCACATCCGCTCAGCAGAGCGGCGCAGAGCATGAGTATTGGATAACGCATCAGGAGGCGGGGGATGGGGCGCCGGTTTCGACGCCCAGGTTGTTGGTTTTCATCTCGAGCAGGGGCGTGGCGATGCCCAGTTGCTTGGCCCGCTCATAGGCCATGAGCGCTTCGCTAGGCCGTTGCAGGGCGGCGTAAACATCGCCCTTCAGTTCCTCGTAGCGGCTTTCGTACTCGCCCATGTCCTTGGGTTTCAAAGGTTCCAGCAATTTCAGGGCTTCCTGACCCTCGTTCAGGGACAGCATGACTTGAATCAGGCGCATGCGGGAAATATGCCGGATGTCCTCGTCCTTGGTCGAAGCCAGCAGGTCGCTCAACACTTTCTTGGCCCCAGCCAGATCGCCGGCTTCGACCTTCAGTTTGGCGGCGAACAGGGCGCCGTAAGTTGCGTAAGCCGTGCCTTGGCCCTGCACGATGATGCGCTCGGCGAGCTTGGTGGCCGGCTCGTTCTGTTTGGCGTCGATGGCCTTGAACATTTGCAGGTAGAGGCCGGAGACTTCTTCCGCCTTATGTTTCCTGGCGTTCTGCCAGGCATTCCAGCCGGCAAGAACCGCAGCGCCCAGGGCAATTCCCACCACCATGGCGCGGGAGTTTTCTTGCCACCATTTTTTTAGCGCTTCCAGGCGCTCTTCTTCAGACAGATAAACTTCCATCGGATGCCTCTTTTCATTGAAATGTCAGATTAACGATTGGAGATGAGGTATCAATTCCGCTTGCGCGAGCGTGACTTGTTCGCTTTCCTGGCGCAGGGACTTGATGCCTATCGTGAAGTCGCGGACTTCGTCTTCGCCCAGGATCAAGGCCACAGCCGCTCCGCTCTTG
>JAQTSI010000432.1 GCA_028711365.1 Methylococcaceae bacterium | reverse complement strand
GCCTGCCTTTGGCGGACACCTTGAACAAGCTTGCGCCGATCAAACCCATAGTGGCCCGTCGCGCCACGATTGAAACCGGCAGTCTGCGCAGCTTTACCCCGGTCTTCACCGACCATGCCCACTGGCCGCCCAAAGCAAGCGATAGTTTGACTCTCTGGTTTTACTTAAAAGAAATCCACGAACAGCCAAGCTTTAATGACTCGCCACCGCTGGCCGTCGTCGCGGTATGCGACTTCACTGAACGATTGCGCGAAGCTGTCGCCGAATGGATGGCCCTGCAAGACCTGCCCAAGCGCCATGCCGAATTGCAACAAGACCCGGTTGCCCAGCGCGAACACCGGGCTTGGTTGGAAAGTGCCGAGGCCGAGGCGGTGCAATTGCTGCGTACCCTGTTAGGTGAGCCGGAATCACTCGATTGGTATTGGGGCGGCAAACAGGTGTTGATTAACAACCGTCGCCATTTACAGCACCGGCTTTCCGAGTGGATTGAAAAACAGGTTTACCCAGAATCCCCCAAGTTTCGCAACGAGCTCGTCAACCGCGACCAACCTTCGCCAAGCGCCAACACCGGACGCAAGCGCCTGCTGACCGCGATGCTGGCCGCGCCACACGAGGAAAGCCTGGGGATAGCCAAGACGCCCGCCGAAAAAAGCCTATATCTGTCGCTATTGAAAGAAAGCGGGCTGCACCGCGTCGAAGCGGGGCTGCTAGGGTTTCATCCACCGCATAAGCCCGACCGCTGTCACCTCATCCCGGCTTGGAACGCGATGACGAAATTGCTCGGCGACGGCGGTGAGCGCCAAATCCCGCTGCCCGAAATCTACGCCAAGCTCAAAGGGCGCCCCTTTGGCATCATGTCCGGTGTGTTGCCCGTTCTCATCATTGCGTATTTGCTTGCCGCTCGCCGCGAAGTCGCCTTGTACCAAGAAGGCGCGTTCTGCGAAGCCTTGACGATTGAACAAGCCGAACTGCTCTGCCGTCGGCCCGAACTGTTCGCGTTGGAGCGTTTCGACATCGGCGGCTTGCGGGGTGAATTGTTCGACCGCTACATCGGTTCCGTGGTGGGCAAGGTTCGGCACGATGCCACCTTGCTCGACATCGTGCGCCCGTTGACGAAATTCATGAAGGATCTGCCGGAATACACCCAGCACTGCCCAAGGCTCAGTGCAGAAGCCAAGCGAGTGCGCGAGGCCTTGCAACAAGCGGTCAGCCCCGGCGTGTTGTTGTTCGATGCACTACCAAAAGCCTGCGGCATAGACCCCGCTGAGTTTGGCAAGGGCGATGTGGCGGTGGTCGAAAGCCTCGTCCAAAGCCTCGTCGAAGCACTGCGCGAATTGCACAAGGCTTATCCTCGCCTGCTCGACCATTGGCAAGCCGAACTCAACCGCGTATTGCTGGATGTGGAAGTGGCTGATCTTGGCGCATTACGCAAAGCACTGGCGCAACGCTATCAAGGCTTGGAAGCCTATACTCCCGACCGCATGGGCGTCGGGGCGCTGGCCCGTCGGCTGGCCGATACCGCCCACGATGAAGACCGAACCTGGCTGGAATCCCTCGCCACCTTGCTAGGCCGAGTGCCTCCGGCAAAGTGGCGCGAAGACACGCGCCTACAAGCGGAATTGCGTTTGCGCGAGATGGCGCAGCAATTGAGGGACTTGGAAACCTTACGCCTAGCCCTCGCTGACGGCGGGGCGGAAGGCGCGGTGCTGTTGAAAGTGGTCGATGTTGAAGGCGGGGAAAGCAGCCGAGTCGTACAATTAAGCGTTGCTCAGCGGGCCAAAGCCAGGGAACAGACGGATGATATAGCCAGCCAATGGGAAAGGCTAGGGCTGGACGAGGCGGAAAAGTTTGCTGTTGTCGTCGAATTGATGAAACGACTGAATCCCAGCCAACCAGAGTTATCTAATTTGTAAAGTTAAGGTGATTGCCAATGGCTACCGTATCCCTCCTAGAAGCCCAAACGAAATTATCGGAACTCATCCACGCGCTTAGGCCCGGCGAAGAAGTGATTATTACCGAGAACAGCCAACCGATTGCCCGGCTCCAGGCGGCACCGATCCAACCGCGCCAGACTAGGCGGCCCGGCACCCTGCGGGGGACTGTGCTGCACATGGCCCCTGATTTCGACGCGCCGCTGGATGATTTCAAGGAGTATATGGAGTGAGGCTGCTCATCGATACGCAGTCTCTGATTTGGTATGTCGATCAAGACCACCTGCTCAGTCCAGCCGCCCATCGTGGCATCTCTGATCCTGCCAACGACCTACTGTTAAGCGCGGCCACGGTTTGGGAGATAGGTATCAAGGTGGGGCTTAACAAACTCACGCTTTCCATGCCCTATAGAGCCTGGATGGAGCGGGCCATCTCCGATTTGGGCCTGAGTATTCTGCCTATTACTGTTGAAGCCACAGACAGGCAAGCGGGTTTGCCTTGGCACCACCGCGACCCGTTTGACCGTCTAATCATTGCCCAAGCACTGGTGGAAAACATGGCGGTTGTTAGCAGTGACCAGATTTTCGATCAATATGGCATCAAACGGTTGTGGTGTTCGGCGTAACCGAAGGCAGCGTAAGCACTTTTCACAGGACTCGTCGATCCGGCCATAAATGTGCCGGTTTTTGACATCCACATAGATGTAATGCCAATACACGGAGACAATCAAATGACTGATGAACAACCTGCCAAACCCGTCCGCCATTTATTGGGCCTGTCGGGCGGCAAAGACAGTTCGGCGCTTGCCATTTACTTGCGGGATAGAGTGCCGGAAATGGAATACTTCTTTGCCGACACGGGGGCAGAACTGCCGGAGACTTTGGCTTACATAGATATGCTAGAGGATTATCTTGGAAAGACAAT
>JAQTSI010000001.1:39852-48849 GCA_028711365.1 Methylococcaceae bacterium | reverse complement strand
CACCGCGCGGAAAACCGCCCCTACATGGTGACCGTGCATGAAACCCCGGACGGCGATTTGCTGTTTGCAGTCAAGGGCAGCCCGGCGGACGTGTTGGCTCTCTGTCAATGGCGACAAAACGACGGCGAGAAAGAAGCGCTGGACGATTCACTTCGTGGCCGCATCATCGATCGGAATGCCCGCCTAGCCGGTGACGCTTTGCGCGTGCTAGGCGTGGCTTATGTTTACGGCGACAAAACCGAAGAGTTGAAAACCCCACCTCTGGTCTGGTTAGGACTGATCGCTATGGAGGATTCCATCCGTCCCGGCATGGAACAGTTGATGGGCGAGTTCCACAGCGCCGGGGTGAGGACCGTCATGATCACCGGCGATCAAAGCGCCACCGCCTATTCGGTGGGCAGACGCCTGGGGCTGAGCGGCGATGACCCGCTGGAAATCATCGACTCTTCCAACCTGGACAAGCTGGATGCGGAGATTCTCAAGGGCGTGATCAAGGACACCTCGGTGTTCGCCCGCGTCAGCCCGGCGCACAAACTGAAGATCGTTCAGGCCCTGCAGGAAGCCGGGCATGTGGTGGCGATGACTGGCGACGGAATCAACGATGGCCCCGCCCTCAAGGCGGCGGACATCGGCGTCGCCATGGGCGAGCAAGGCACCGACGTAGCTCGCTCGGTAGCCGATGTGGTGCTGGAGGATGATAACCTGCACACCATGATCATCGCCATCCGCCAGGGCCGCACCATTTACAGCAACATCCGCAAGAGTTTGCGCTTTTTGCTATCCACCAATCTCAGCGAGATCGAATTGGCGGTGCTCACCATGGCCTTGGGGCTGGGTGAAGCGCTCAATCCCATGCAACTGTTGTGGATCAACATGGTGGCCGACATCGCCCCGGCCATGGCCCTGGCTCTGGAGCCCCCGGAGCAGGACGTGCTCAAGCAAGCGCCTCGCGATCCGAACCGGCCCATCATCGATGGCAAGGATTTCATGCGTCTATTGCGGGAATCCTTGTTCATCACCGGCGGCTCCCTGGGCGTATACCTGTTGAGCAGGCAACGTTACGGCCTTGGACCTCAAGCCGGGACCAACACCTTCATGGCCTTCACCCTGGCCAAGTTTCTGCACGCTCTCAGTTGCCGATCGGAGGAAACCACCGTCCTGGACCGGCATCGCCCGGGCAACCCCTATATGGCCGCGGCTTTGGGCGGAACCCTGGGCCTCCAGGCATTGGCCGCCTTTCTGCCGCAGTTGCGAAGCCTGCTGCGTTCCTCGCCGCTGGCCATCGTGGACCTGCCCTTGATCCTTGCCGGCGCCAGCCTCCCCTTCGTGCTCAACGAATCCGTCAAGCGCCTCACTCATCATCCGCGCCAGCCAGGAGATACTCAGCCATGAAAAAAGATTTCCTCTTCACGTCCGAGGCGGTCGCCGAAGGCCATCCCGATCGTCTGTGCGACATGGTCAGCGACGCCGTGGTGGACCGCTTCCTGCGCCAGGATCCTTACTCCCGCATCGTGACCGAATGCGCCTTATCCAAGGGCGTGGTATTCCTGGCGGCGCGTTTTGCCTCCCACGCCAATGTCGATTTGCCGGAAGTGGCCCGCGCGGTCATCGACTCCGTCGGTTATCGGCCGGAAGATTTCAGCGCCCCCGACTGCACCGTGGTGACCAGTCTCATCACCATGCCCATGGACCAGCGCACCCATGCCGACGAAGTAGAGATGTCGGAAAGCGAACTCGATCACTTGGCCGTCAAGAACCATGCGACCGTGTTCGGCTTCGCCTGCAACCAGAGTTTGGGACTCATGCCCATCCCCGCCATGCTGGCGAACCGCCTGGCTCGGGGCTTGACCCGGGCGCGCAAGCAGCGCAAGCTCCCTTACCTGTCACCGGATTGCACGGTGCAGGTGGGTGTCGAATACGAAAATGCCAAGCCCGTTCGCATACAAGGCATTACCGTCATCGCCGGATATCACCACAAACACAAAGTGGATCCCATCGTCCTGCGGGAGGACCTGATCAAGCATGTCATCGATCCGATCTTCGACGAGGAAAACATCGGCCCCGACAAAAACACGGAAATCTTCGTCAACCCTCAGGGCGCATTTCCCAAGAGTGGGCCGGCCTTCCATTCCGGAATGACCGGTAGAAAATCGGCCAGCGATACCTATGGCGGTTACGCCAGGCACAGCGGCTCGGCCCTGAGTGGCAAAGATCCTTCCCGCATCGACAGAATCGGCGTCTACGCCGCCCGTTATGCCGCCAAGAATATCGTCGCCGCCGGGCTGGCGGAAGAATGCGAGGTGCAGTTGAGCTATTCCATCGGTCGCGCCGCCCCCGTCAGCATCCAGGTACAGAGCTTCGGCACCGGGACCGTTTCCGACGAAGAATTGAAAAAACGGGTAGAGGCACATTTCGACTTCCGCGTCGGAGCCATCATCCGCGATTTCAATTTGCGCCATCTACCTACCGAATATTCCGACGGCTTCTATGGCAAGCTGCCGGATCACGGCCATTTCGCCAATGAGTTCGTGGAACTGCCTTGGGAAATGACGGACAAGATCCTGGTCTTGGAATGACGAATTATTTCAAGAATCCGATTTATTGGCTTCTGCCTTTCGTACCCCTGGCCGAGATCATCGATCACTTCGGCCACGGCGTCGCTGCAGAAGTCCGTTTTGCCATCGCCGCCCTGGCCCTCATCCCCTTGGCTGCGATCATGGTGGAATCCACCGAGCAGATTTCCCATCGGTCGGGGGAAGCGCTAGGCGGCCTGCTCAACGCCACATTCGGCAATGCGCCGGAGTTGATCATCTCGCTGGTGGCGCTAAATGCGGGACTGCTCGACGTGGTGAAAGCCTCCATCGTCGGTGTCGTTCTCGCCAACCTGCTTTTCGTCCTGGGGCTGTCTTTCTTCATCGGCGGCATCTCTTATCGGACACAGAAATTCAACCGGCGCGGCGCCCGGGCCCAACGCTCGGTGCTGATGATCGCCGCCATCAGCATCATCGTGCCCACGGTTTTCGATAACTTCATCTCGCCCGAGATGCTGAGTCATGAACTGGCGCTCAATATCAGCGTGGCGATCGTGCTGCTGATCACCTATGGCCTGAATCTCCTGTTCATGCTGAAAACCCATCCGCAATATTTCGTCCCCAAAAAGCCACAGGAAACTGTCGAGGAAACCAGCAAGCATTGGTCCCTGGGGGTGGCGGTCAGCGTATTGTTGATCACCTCGATAATCCTCGCTTTCATGAGCGGGATTCTGGTGGGCTCGGTCGAGCAAACCGCGAAGAATCTTGGCATGTCCAAAGCGTTCATCGGGGTGATCATCATCGCCCTGATCGGCGGTGTGCCGGAAAGCGTGGCGGCGGTGACGATGGCTAGAAAAAACAAACTCGATCTGACCATGGGAATCGCCGTGGGCAGCAGCATACAGATTACATTGTTCGTGGCACCGGTGCTGATGCTGAGCAGTTATTACATAGCCCCCCTGCCGCTGAATCTGGTGGTCGGAAACGCCGGCATCATGATCGTCCTGTTTCCGGTGATGATTTTCTCCATGCTAGTCACGGACGGAAGAGCAAACTGGTTCAAGGGTATCCAGTTGCTCAGCGTTTATGCACTGATCGCCCTGTTCTGCTATTTCTTGCCGGATAACAAGCCGATCATTCCATTACTCAAGCCTTGATGAAGAATCACCGGATCCCGGTTTGCCTAAGCCAAATCGACTCCCACCAGACACAGATCATCGGACAATTTTCCGCTGGCGGAAAACGACATCACACTGGCCAATATCTCGTCGAATAATTCCCCCAGGGGTTTACTCGGGTGTTGGGCTATGGTGTCGCACAAGCGCTCGATGCCAAATTCCTGACCTTCGGCATTTTCCACTTCGATCACTCCATCGGTGTAAAGAAAGATGGAGTCTCCCATCTCGTAGGCGATTTCCCGGTTAGAATAGATCGAGTCCTCGAACAACCCCAACACGGTTCCGCAATCGGGATCATCCAGGGGTGCGACCCTGCCTTCCCTTCTGCGGATCAGGAGCGGCAAGGGATGCCCGGCGCTGGCATAGCGCAGCCTGCGATTTGCCGCATCTGCCAACAGATAAAGCGCGGTGGAAAAGATGACGCCATCCCCCGCTTGTTTGAGAATTCGGGTCAATTCGCGGTTGAAATGCCCGATCAAGCCGGCGGGATCCAGAAATCCCCCCTCGAATTCCTCCAACATGGCCCGCAACATGGCGGTGATCAGCGCTGGACGGACCCCATGGCCCATGACATCGGCGATAAAGATCCCCGCCGCCCTATCCGAAACCCGTTTGACATGGAAGAAATCGCCACCCACGATGCCATAGGGCCGATAGATGTGATGGAACCGGAGCACACTTTGGCCACTCGCCCCTGGCGGGAAAACCGGGTAGGCATCGGGCAGTAACGCCTGCTGAAGTTCCCGCGACATGCGCAGATCGGTTTCGATCTGTTCATTCTTCAGGACGATCTCCCTGCGCTGGGCTTCCAGCAAGCGGATGTTTTCCAGGTGGATGCTGTTCTGTAATTTGACCAGGGTCTGAGTGAAAATCAGGCCGAGAAATTCTTCGGACAGACCGATGAGCAAGACATCGTCATAAAAAGCGTCCACTTCGCGCTTGAAAACCGCGCCGAACACTTCCTGAATGGGAGTTGCAACCGTCACGCAAATCGCTTTCTCCCGCAGATGCTCCCTGATCGGCTTGTTGGCGTACAGGGAAAATCCGTATTGGGAACCCAGCAATGTGCCGATATCCCGCTTGGAGCACATTCCCAACAACGCACCTTCTTCGAGTACGCCCATGAACTCGAAGCGCTCTTTGACGAACAGTTGAAAAACATCGCGCACGGTCCGACTCGCATCTACCCAAGCCCTATGCCCGATCAACCCTTGCAGGTCGATGTTCATCGGTTTGAGCGGCGATTCGAACCCGGCTTGCGGCTACCGCATCAAAGATTTCCACCCTGCAGGAGTGACATCACTTCTTCCCGGGCGGATACCCAATCGTCCTCTTCATGACCGGGCTCGAAGTTCCTTTTTTCGGCAATATAATAAGCGGCTTCGGCAATCATGCGATCGATTTCGTCCTGACCCGCGCTGGAAACCGCTTCGGACTCGCCGTCCTCGGAGAGCGATTTTTTTGAGTCTACGGCATGGATAGCCTTCTGCGGGCTCACCGGGTCCGTGGGATCTTTGGATTTGCGGTTGGAAGAGCGAGTCGTTTTACCCTCTTCCGTTGCCGATACTTCTGTTGCCGAGATCGCAGAATCCGGGGAAACCATGGCCGCGGTGGAAGATTTTCGGCTTTTCGTGATTTTAGCCTTCGGTTCGGCCACGGTTTCAAGCCTGGAATCGGCAGGCTCGGTGATGGCGGTGACATTCTTGTCTTCGACCAGTTTCGGGGGAGAGGTGCGTTTTGTGTGGGTCATGACTATTTCTCCTCAGCGGGGATGGGCCGTTTTCAGATTCGGGGAAGTGAGATCCCGAAGCGAGGAGTCATCCCCGCCGGGCTACCTCCGATAATCATAATGATTATTCTGCCAAAATCGAGAGAAATCTGTATTTCTAAAGTTCAAGCGAATCGAGTATGAAGCCGTCGCCCGTTTGTCATTCTTTGGCTTTATAATGTCGTGGCTACCCCTTTCGATTAAACTCAACTTCGAACATTATCCACCCGCTGTGCCTGCCATAGGGAAGGCCGCCAGCAGGATACAGGGGACCAGACCTCGAAGCATCCTGCGTGGAAAACATCGCGGCTCCGCCACTCTGGGGGAATTCCCGTTAAATGCGGCAAGTCGGAATCGTCATGAACGAAGCAGAAAAAACACTATCCGAACTGGATCTCGCCGATCTCCGCTGGGCTCATTTTCATCTCGAGCACCCGTCCCTCGCCGCGCGCTTGAGCAGCGTTATCGGTGTTCCCATCGAGCAAGGGCTGCAATTGCTGCCGCAATCCTGGTATACCAGCCTCGAACAAGCCGCCGAGCACAGCGTCAAGAGAATGCTCGAGATGACCATCAGCGGCATGGCCCATATCGCGCCCAACGTGGCCAACGACTCCTTGCACAGACTTTTGGTCATGGGCACCGGCGCCGTGGGTGGCTTTTTCGGCCCGCTCATGCTGCTTACTGAATTGCCCGTCACCACCGCCTTGATGCTGCGCTCCATCGCCGACATCGCTCACAGCCTGGGAGAAGACCTCAGCGGTGAAGATGCAAGGCTGGCCTGCATGCAGGTCTTCGCCCTGGGAGGTCGCACCAAGGAAGATACGCATGCGGACACTGGTTATTATGGGCTACGTATCACACTGAGCCTGCATTTCTCGCATCAATTCCTCTTTTTGGGCAAAACGGCGTCAAATGCTCCCGTGCCCGGGGGGCTCAATCTCATCAGGGCAATCGCCTCGAGGTTCGGTGTGGTGGTGTCGGACAAAGCCGCGGCTCAACTGGTGCCGGTCGCCGGTGCGGTCAGTGGCGCCTTGCTGAATCTGGTTTTCATGAATCATTTCCAGGACATTGCGCGGGGCCATTTCATCGTGCGTCGCCTGGAAAGAATTTATGGGGTCGAGGCAATCAAAACCGCTTACGAATCGATAAGCCTCAGCGAAGCCGAGGTCTTCAAAAGCTATAGCCCCCTGGAAGGGTGGTGAAGGGCCGGACTCGCTTGTAAGGATAGGTTTGAGGTCAAGCGTCTTCCCAACTCGGAGAAGACGCTGACTAGACGAATTATGCAGGAACTGGAGTGTCTTCTTCGTGGATTTCGGCAAATACCTCTGACTCATCGGCCAATATTTCTACTTCCTTGTCGATGGCTTCCCTCGCAGCTACAGCGCCGTCGCGCAAGCCATTGTCGACCACGCTGTTCTTAGGGATGATCAGTTTTGCAATCAGCAGGGAACCGAAGACTACCCCGTAAGAGATGACGTAGCAGGTTTTATAAACGGCCCTCGCCACGATATGGGTTGCAACCGGCACTGCCTCGCAAGCTTCGTCGGCAGGCTGCGCGCTGGTATCGGCTTCGACATCGGGGGTAACCGACTCGTTGGTTTCATGGGAAAATTTTGTGTTGGACATGATGGCGTTCTCCAAGGAGTGAAAAGCGACGATCTCGAGCCTTCTTCAGGGACAGAATGACTCTACGAATTAGAAATTATAGCGAAGTTTTTGAGACAGTGGCATCACTGTCATCCTATCGTAACTTGTCCGTGAATCAGTTTTTACCCCACTGATCGCAGCACCCGATCAAACAAATAAATCCTTGACTTTTGCCTCGATCAACGGCCAACCGAGAAAAATCGGCTTTTTTTCGATGATGATAGTCAAGATTTCCCCATCGATTTCATAACTCCCCTCGATCCCTTTGCCATTGAACTGCCCCGAATGGGAATCCCCCGTGAGATTGATGCCGTTCTTTTGCGCCATGCCCTTGCACTTTGAAACGACTTCCTCCGCATTGCGGGCCAACTTTAGTGAAAACTTTTTGCTCATAGTGTGTATTTATTAAGGCTTGCAATGAACCATGGATGATAAAAGCCGCACCAGCCGCAGCGCAATGGGAAATCTCGCTTCTTACTTGAAATTGTCATCTTAACTTCACAATTGATTGTTAGCTTAAAGGATCGAGTGCTTTCCCGCACCCAGCATCTCTCATTGCAGATTCCATGCGAGTTAACAGGCCATGCATTCTTTACCCCAGTCTTTGACGAAAGCCGACCAATCGCGCCTGATCCGCGCTTATGAACACCTGGAATATCCCAGTTTCGCCGCGCGTTTGAGCAGCGTGGTAGGCACCCCCATCGAGATGGCCATGAAACTGCTTCCCAGAACCTGGTACCTGAACATCCAACATTGCGCGGAGGGTTGTATCAGCAAAGCCCTCGACATTGCGATCTCCAATGTGCGCCACAAGCAGGGCCCGCGCTCGGATGACCGTCGTTACAAGATGATGGGCATCGCCACGGGTGCCATCGGCGGGTTCTTCGGTGGCCCAGCCTTGCTGATCGAATTGCCGATGACTACCACCGTGATGCTCAGTTCCATCGCCAATATCGCGCGCAGCCAGGGCGAGGATCTAAACTCCCTCGAAACGCGCATGGCCTGTATGGAAGTCTTTGCCTTGGGCGGGCGCAGCGATTCCGATGACGCTGCGGAAACCGGCTATTATGGCCTACGAATGGCCCTCGAACTTCCCATCGCAAGCGCGTCCAGCTTCCTGGCTCAACAAGGCTTGGCTGCGCGCGGCAATGCGCCGGCTTTGGTCAGTCTGATCACCACTATAGCCCAACGCTTTGGCGTGGTATTATCCGAAAAGGCCGTGGCGGAAATCATACCCATCATCGGCGCAGCAGGCGGGGCATTCATCAATAGCGTATTCATCCAGCATTTCCAAGATATGGCACACAGCCATTTCACCATGCGTCGCCTGGAACGGAAATACAGCCCCGCACTGATTCAGGCTTATTACCAGCGGCTAAAACAGAACCGTGCTACCCTGGTCGAAAGCAAATCAACGCCGATCAACCGCCGCTTGCCGAAGGCGGCCTGAAACGCCGCTCGCCATGGCGGTTCAACAGCCTAATTTTTTTGGGTTTCTATTATGCCGAATTTTCAAGACCTCATCAAAAACGATCTTGCCAGAGGCATTGCGCTGGGAGTGGGCGCCGCATTGGTGGCCGCAGCCGCCATCCCCGTCATCGTCACCGCTACCCGTCCCCTCGCCCGTGTGGCACTGAAGTCAGGAATCTTGCTATTGGAGAAAGGCCGTGAGGTCATGGCTGAAGCCGGGGAAAATTTTGAAGACCTGGTAGCGGAGGTTAAGGCCGAAATGGCTGAGCAGCGAGGAGGTTTTGCGCCCGATTCGGCGGGGCAAGCCGTCCGGGAAAATGCCAAAGCCGAGGGGTAAGGTGCAATTGTTTCCCCCCTAGGTCGTCCACGCCGTGCCTGGGCGAGCACGAATCAAAATTCCCGC